>NZ_KK211072.1:102918-184611 GCF_000620105.1 Microvirgula aerodenitrificans DSM 15089
CTAGAGTTCCCCGCGGACGCGGGGATGAACCGAAAAGCAGCTCATTCTTGTCCGCCTCGGCAATGTGTTCCCCGCGTGAGCGGGATGGTGTCCCATTGGACGCTCAGGCTTTGCGCACCATGCTTTTCGCATGACATACTCATTCCGTCCTGATCAATGCGCGGGAAGGCCATATGGGCGGCGGAGTCATCCAGTCATCAGGTGAAGCTTGGCATTTTGATACGCTGCCGCCGGTGTGCCGGCAGCCATCGGCAGCAGGTGGCGTGCCGAGTCTCCATATATGCGGCATTGGCCGAGGGATGACCCGATGAGCCAGCCTCTCCCCAAACTCAAGCCGATTCCGGTCAGGGAACGGCTGTCGGTGCTGTTTGTCGAGCGCTGTCAGCTGGACGTGCTGGATGGTGCATTTGTCGCCGTCGACACGACCGGGATACGGACGCATATTCCGATCGGCGGTGTTGCCTGTCTGCTGCTGGAGCCCGGGGTTCGCGTGTCGCATGCGGCCTGCAAGCTGGCTGCCGAAGTGGGTACGCTGCTGGTCTGGGTGGGTGAGGCCGGGGTACGGTTGTACTCGGCAGGCCAGCCGGGCGGAGCGCGGGCGGACCGGCTGCTGCATCAGGCCCGGCTGGCGCTGGATGACGATGCCAGGCTCAAGGTGGTACGCGAGATGTACCGGCGCCGTTTTGGCGACGAGCCGCCGCAGCGGCGTTCGGTCGAGCAGTTGCGCGGTATCGAGGGCACGCGCGTCCGGGCGCTGTACAAGTTGCTGGCCGGGCAGTATGGCGTCAAATGGCAGGGGCGAAACTATGATCGCAATGACTGGGACGCCGCCGACCCGGTCAATCGCTGCCTGTCTGCGGCCAACCATTGTCTGTATGGCGTGGTCGAGGCGGCCGTACTGGCAGCCGGCTATGCGCCGGCCATCGGCTTTATCCATAGTGGCAAACCGCTGTCGTTCGTCTACGACATCGCGGACCTGTACAAATTCGAAACCGTTGTTCCGGCCGCCTTTGCCGTTGCCGCGAAATCGACCGGCGGCAATGACGAACGGACCGTGCGACAGTCATGCCGGGACATGTTTCGCCGCACGCGACTGCTGGAGCGGATCATCCCCGATATCGAAGAACTGCTGGCGGCGGGCGGGCTGAGCGTGCCGGTCGTGGACGGGGTGGTCGAGGTGGCGATTCCGGAAGAGAAGGGGCTTGGCGATGCTGGTCATCGTACTTGAGAATGCCCCGCCCAGACTGCGCGGCCGCATGGCCATCTGGCTGCTGGAGGTACGGGCCGGCGTCTACGTTGGCACGTACAATCGCAAGGTGCGTGAATACCTGTGGCAGCAGGTGGAAGAAGGGCTGGAGGACGGCAATGCGGTAATGGCCTGGCAAGCCGCCAATGAGGCCGGTTTTGAGTTTGTCACGCTTGGTCGCAATCGACGGATGCCGGTCGAATTCGACGGCGCCAGACTGGTGTCGTTTCATCCTCCGGATTCCGGTGACGTCACAGCCTAGGGTGGTTTGACGCTGACCTTGGGCAAGGCAAAAAGTTGGTAGATTTTCCGGGTGCAAAATAGTCTTTTGTAATCAATTGACTATTTTTAGTGTGTTCCCCGCGGACGCGGGGATGAACCGCCTGCAAATTAGAAAAACTGGCCAGCCGCTTAGTGTTCCCCGCGGACGCGGGGATGAACCGACATTCTCGACATGCTGGAGACCCTGCGCGCCGTGTTCCCCGCGGACGCGGGGATGAACCGCGCGCCATCAACACGGCCGCGATGCGCGCGCTGTGTTCCCCGCGGACGCGGGGATGAACCGCGGATTCCTCCAGTGGCCCTGGCTGGGCCTGGGTGTTCCCCGCGGACGCGGGGATGAACCGCAGGCACACGCTGCATGCCATGCCCGCTTTGGGTGTTCCCCGCGGACGCGGGGATGAACCGCACTGCCGCGCCGATCTGGCGGACGAGGCCGACGTGTTCCCCGCGGACGCGGGGATGAACCGGTCATGCCCCGGCTCTCCATCCTCTCGATTGAGTGTTCCCCGCGGACGCGGGGATGAACCGCGTCCGGACCGCTTGTTGATCCGGGTCAGCCAGTGTTCCCCGCGGACGCGGGGATGAACCAGGACGCACTCGCCGCGCGACTGGAATGCCTTGTGTGTTCCCCGCGGACGCGGGGATGAACCGCCGGAGCATGGACAGCGGTAGCAGACCCGTTCGTGTTCCCCGCGGACGCGGGGATGAACCGCCCATGAGTGCGGGCCTACAATCAGCCAGCAGGTGTTCCCCGCGGACGCGGGGATGAACCGTCAGCCAAATACGGTGAGTTCAGTGCGCCGGCGTGTTCCCCGCGGACGCGGGGATGAACCGATTGGATTAGTGAAATTCATAAAAAGGATTGAGTGTTCCCCGCGGACGCGGGGATGAACCGAAATCTGGACGGGCCAGAAAGTGACCCTCATCGTGTTCCCCGCGGACGCGGGGATGAACCGGGGCACTATAGATGTTTGAGCGTGTTTGTCTGGTGTTCCCCGCGGACGCGGGGATGAACCGTCGTCAGTCACGATGGACAGATTCCACCCGCGGTGTTCCCCGCGGACGCGGGGATGAACCGAATTACGTTACCGAGGTTGTCGAGGGTGTGAAGTGTTCCCCGCGGACGCGGGGATGAACCGGACTACGTCATCGGTATCGTCTTGGAGGACATGTGTTCCCCGCGGACGCGGGGATGAACCGATGTGATTGCGCTGCTGGCCTATCTGACGGCTGTGTTCCCCGCGTCCGCGGGGATGAACCAGATATACCGGCATTTTGGTCATGATCAAATCGTGTTCCCCTCCGGCGCGGGGAGAAAATACCCACTTCCCATGACTGCCGACCCGGTACGGAAGCGACCAGAACAAACGGGCAACCCCGTCCATTCCCTCCCGGGAATGCACCGGATTGCCCGTTCTGGCTTGACGCGACCCTCTACCGTCGTGCCAGCCCCCTGACCACGGCCACCAGCTTGTCGACCTCTTCGCAGGTGTTGTAGAACGCCAGCGACGGCCGCACCGTGGCTTCGACGCCGAAGCGGCGCAGGATCGGCTGTGCGCAATGGTGGCCGGAGCGCACGGCGATGCCTTCGCGGTTCAGCGCGTCGCCGACTTCCTCCGGTTTGTAGCCCTGCAGGACGAAGGATGCGACGCTGGTCTTGTGCTGCGCGGTGCCGATCAGGCGCAGGCCGGGGATGGCGCGCAGGCCGTGGGTCGCGTATTCGAGCAGCGCGTGCTCGTAGGCGGCGATATTGTCCAGGCCCAGCTGCTCGACGTAGTCGATGGCGGCGCCAAGGCCGACGGCGTCTGCGATATTGCCGGTGCCGGCTTCGAAGCGGGCCGGGGCGCCGTGGTACAGCGTGCGCTCGAAGGTGACGTCGGCAATCATGTTGCCGCCGCCCTGCCACGGCGGCATGCCGTCCAGGATCGCCTTCTTGCCGTAGACCACGCCGATGCCGGTCGGGCCGAACACCTTGTGGCCGGAGAACACGTAGAAGTCCGCATCCAGCGCCCGCACGTCAACCCGCAGGTGGGACACCGCCTGCGCGCCGTCGACCAGCACCGTGGCGCCGACGCCGTGTGCAAGCGCCACGACTTCGTGCACCGGGGTCACGGTGCCCAGTGCGTTCGATACCTGGGTTACTGCAACCAGCCTGGTGCGCGGTCCGAGCAGCTTGCGGTACTCGTCGAGCAGCAGTTGTCCGCTGTCGTCGACCGGGATCACGCGGATCTTTGCGCCCTTTTCGGCCGCCAGTTGCTGCCACGGCACGATATTGGCGTGGTGTTCCAGGTGGGAGACGATGATTTCGTCTCCCGCGCCGATATTGGCTGCGCCCCAGCTCTTTGCCACCAGATTGATGGCCTCGGTTGCGCCGCGCACGAACACGATTTCGTCCGGCGAGGCCGCGCCAAGGAAGCGGGCCACCTTCTGTCGCGCCGCCTCGTAGGCATCGGTCGCCCGTGCCGCCAGTTCATGCGCGGCACGGTGGATGTTCGAGTTCTCGTGGGCGTAGAACCAGGCGAGCCGGTCGATGACGGCCTGCGGCTTGTGCGTGGTCGCGGCATTGTCGAACCAGACCAGCGGCTTGCCGTTCACCCGTTCCTGCAGGATCGGGAAGTCGTGGCGTACCCGGTTCACATCCAGCGGCGGCTGGCTGGCGGCCTGTGGGGCACTGCGGGCCGGACGGCCGTCGGCTGCCGGGTCGAGGAAGTAGAAATGACCGCTGCCGTTTGCCGGTGCTGCCCGGTCCCGTGGCCGGTGGTCGATGTCGGCCAGCAACTCGCGCAGCGCCGTTTCGCCCGGAAAGCCGAATGGCTGTGCGGCGAGGCTGTGCGGTACCGACAGCCCGCTGGCGGACGGATAACCATTGCCGCTGTCGAGGAAGTAGTACGGCGACGACGAGGAGGGCGCCGACGGCGCAGCCAGCGTCGGCAGCGCGGCAGCGTAGCCCTGCGGCACGCCGGGCGCGGCATTGTGGCCGCGTGGTACGCCGGCGGCGGCCGGTGCTTCGCCCGGCGGGGCTGCCGGGGCCAGCGTCGGCGAGCCGCTGCCGGAGGCGATGACCGGTCCGGTCGCGCGCAGCGGGGTCGGTGCCGTCGGGGCGGCCGGCGGCGACCCCGGCAGCGCGGCGAAGAACTCGCCGGCCAGTTGCGCCAGGGTCAGCACGTCCGGCAGGCCGGCCGGGACCGGCTCACTTGTAAGTGTCTGGATAGTCATGGTACTTGCCAATTTCCACGTCTTCGAGAACGGCCAGCGCATCGTCGGACAGCACTGCCAGCGAGCAATACAGCGAGATCAGGTAGGACGCGATGGCATTGCGGTTGATGCCCATGAAGCGCACCGACAGCCCCGGGCTCTGCTCGCCGGCCAGGCCGGGCTGGAACAGGCCGACCACGCCCTGGCGCTTGTCGCCGGTGCGCAGCAGCAGGATGCGGGTCTTGCCGTCCTCGACCGGCACCTTGTCCGACGGGATCAGCGGGATGCCGCGCCAGGTCAGGAACTGCGAGCCGAACAGGCTGACGGTCGGCGGCGGCACGCCACGACGGGTGCACTCGCGGCCGAAGGCGGCGATGGCCAGCGGGTGGGTCAGGAAGAAGCCCGGCTCTTTCCACACCCGGGTCAGCAGGTCGTCGAGGTCATCCGGGGTCGGGGCGCCGGTCAGGGTCGACAGCCGCTGCTCGTCGGCCACATTGGCCAGCAGGCCGTAGTCCGGGTTGTTGATCAGCTCGCTTTCCTGGCGCTCCTTGATCGTCTCGATGGTCAGCCGCAGCTGTTCCTTGATCTGGTCATGCGGGCTGGAGTACAGGTCGGACACGCGGGTGTGCACGTCCAGTACCGTGGTCACGGCGTTGAGGAAGTATTCGCGCGGCTGTTCTTCGTAGTCGACAAAGGTCGACGGCAGTTCCGACTCGTCCCGTTGCGAGCAAGCGACACGTACGTCGCGCGGGTTCCTGACCTTGTTCAGACGGTAGATGCCGGCTTCGACCGGTTGCCATTGCAGCAAGTGGGTCAGCCAGCGCGGCGAGATGATGGAAAGTTGTGGAACCGTCTTGGTGGCGTTTGCCAGTTGACGGGCGGCATTGTCGCCGAGCGCCAGCTGCGCATCGTGTTGAGCGGACATCAAACTGCTCCTGGGGTGAGTGGAAGGGAATCGGCAAACAGGGTCCACTCGTTGATGGCGACTCGATATGCTATCGACATCAACGGGCGGTCCTGGGCATTCAGGCTGCGAGGCGGGTTTCGCAGCGGGCGACCCGTCCGGGCCGTTTCAATCCGGGCGCGCCGGCGAGCCAGGCCATGGTGTTCAGCGATGGCACCACGTCGCCACGCTCGATCCCGCCGGGGCAGGAACGGTTCAGGTCGGCGCGTTCCGCCAGTGCTTCCTGCGCGCAGATCCGCGTCTCGCGGAGCTGGCGCACCTCGCGGCCAAAGTGATGCGGGTTCATGGCGCCGGTCCGTCGCGCGGTGGCGTTTCCTGCTGCAGGCCGGCCTGGGTGATGGCGCTGCCCGGCGGCACGCTGCGGGTCAGCCAGACATTGCCGCCGATGGATGAGCCGCGGCCGATGGTGATCCGGCCGAGCAGGGTGGCGCCGGCATAGATGACCACGTCGTCCTCGACGACCGGATGGCGCGGGCCGCCCTTGCGCAGCGCGCCGCTGTCGTCGGTCTCGAAGCGGCGTGCGCCGAGAGTGACGGCCTGGTACAGGCGCACGCGCTCGCCGATCACGGCGGTTTCGCCGATAACTACGCCGGTGCCGTGATCGATAAAGAAGCCACGGCCGATCTGCGCGCCGGGATGGATGTCGATGCCGGTTTCGGCATGCGCCAGTTCGGCGACGATGCGCGCCAGCAATGGCACACCAAGCCGGTACAGCGCATGGGCGAGCCGGTGATGCATGATGGCGACGATGCCGGGGTAGCACAGCAGGATCTCGTCCACACTGCGCGCGGCCGGGTCGCCGAGGTAGGCCGATTCGACGTCGCTGTCGAGCAGGCGGCGGATCTGCGGCAGGCGGATGGCGAACTCGCGCACGATGCCGCGCGCCTTGTGGTCGATCTGCGCGTCCAGGTTTCCGCTCTTGTGGCGCAGTACGAAATGCAGCTCCAGCCTGACCTGGCCGAGCAGGGCGTTCAGCGCCCGGTCCAGGGTGTGGCCGACGTAAAAGTCCTCACCGGCCGGACGCAGGTCCGGCGGGCCGAGTCGCAGCGGGAACAGCGCCGCACGCAGTGCGTGGGTGATGTCGGTCAGGATGTCGCGCGAAGGCAGCTCTCGGCTGCCCGATTCGGCCTGGCGGTGCTGGGCGGCGCGCCACTGGGCGCGGGCAGTGCGCAGTTCGGCGACCACCTGTTCCAGCGGCCACAGGCCGTCGCCGGCGTCTGTGGCGGCGGGCGGAATGGCGAGGAAGGGAGAATTCATGCCGTCAGTCCTGTTGCCACGGCAGTTGCCGGTGACGCCAGCCCCCGGCCGCGCCGCGCTGCTGGTGCGCATCCAGCTCGCCCTCGAAGCCTTCCAGGACATTGAATACCGCGTCAAAGCCGGCGCGGGTGGCGGCCGCAGCGGCCTCGGCCGAGCGCTTGCCGCTGCGGCACAACAGCAGCAGCACGGCGTCCTTGCCGCCGGCGCGGGTTTCCAGTTCTTTCAGAAAACGCGGATTGCGGTTCAGTGCGGTGCCGGACGCCCACGGCACGTTCTGCGTGTCAGGCACGCGGCCGACGAATTTGACCTCTTCCGGCGAGCGGACATCGACCAGCTGCGCGGCGCCGGCCTCGACCAGTTGCCATGCCTGCTGCGGCGTGACGCTGCCGGCAAACGGCAGGTTCGCGACCCGGGCCTGGTGGCGGGCGGCGGCGAGAACCGGGTGTTCGTGACGGGGGGCATCAGCCCGTTCGCTGGCGGGGGAAATCAGGGACAGGGCTACGGTGGACATGCGGTTTTTCTCCATTCGGTTCGCGTCGGCACGGGCTGGCCGTGCTGGCGATAACCATCAGGATATGAATCCGCGATATGGCTGTAAAAGAATAAAGACTGGATTGGTTAGCACAAATCGTGATGATGAAACCGGCGCTTGCCGGCATGAAAAAACCCGCGCGCGGCGGGTTGGTCAGGGACTGAAGCACAAACTGGAACAGCAGACCGGGGGGTCTGCTGCGGTTGAACCGGCGTCTTGTGCTTACTTGGCGGCGGGCCGCTTGCTGGTCCGCTTGGCGGCCGGCTTTTTTGCGGCCGGGGTCTTGGCCGGTGCCTTTTCCACTACCGGGGCGGCGGCGGCTTCGACAGCCGGGATGTCGCCATCAGCGACCTCTACGGCTTCTGCCGGTTCGTCGTTCGGTCGGGCACGCAGTTCGTTGGCCAGTTGCTCCCACAGCTTGCTGCGCGAGGAGATGTGGTGATCGAAGCGCCAGTCCTGGATCAGCTCGATGGCCAGGTCGAAGTGCGGCATGTTCAGGTCATACAGCGACTGCAGCCGGAACGGTTCGCCTTTTTCGATGGCGAGCACCAGCGACTTCAGGATGGTGATCTGCTCGGGTTCCTGATTGTTCTCTATGAGTTTTCGGATCTTCTTTGCAGCATTCATCTTCAGCCCGGAGGATATGACAAAGTCTCATTATTTATAGTCTATTTACAACTTGCTAGTGAATCTTTTATGAAAGGTCGGAAAAAGCCGGCCACCGGCCTTCCCCCGGGCATGGGAAGGCCGGCCGGCGGCGGTATTACACGTAGTGTTCGTTGTCGTGCTTGCCGTCGATCCAGTGGCCGGCCGACAGCGACAGCATCAGCAGCGCGATGCGCTCATGCATGATCAGCGTATGTTCGTTGCGGGTGTCCTGCATGATCTGGCGCAGTGTTTCGCGCACGGCCGGGACGCCGGTCACGTCGATCAGGATGTCGATCGAGGCATCGCGTGCCAGTTCGCGGAAGTCGGTAGTGACGGGGCGGCCATGCTCGCGCGCCAGCGCAATGCCCGGCTGTTCGAGGTCGAGGTCGGCCAGACCGACCAGTTCGACGAACGGGGCGTCAAGCAGTTGGCGCAGCAGGGGGGTACCGGTTTCACCGGCGCCGATCATGGCGATACGAATGGCAGTCATGACAAATTCCATGTGACAAAAATCAACCCCGCCATTATGCAACACGGATGTCATGTTGCGTTGATGGCGGTCAAAACGGAGGCGGCGGGCGTTCAGGCTTCCGCATGCACGGCACGCTTCAGCCAGCGTGCCAGGGCGTCGAGCAGGTAGCCGAGCAGGCCGATCAGCAGAATGACGGCCATCAGTTCCGAGTAGGCGAGGCGGTCTCGCGTATCGAGGATGAAATAGCCGAGCCCGGCGCTGACGCCGAGCATTTCGCACGGCACCAGCACGATCCAGACGATGCCGATGGCGAGTCTGACGCCGGTCAGGATATGGCCGAGGATGCCGGGAAGGATGATGCGGAACAGTGTCTCCGTGCGCGTGGCACTGAGGCTGCGGCCCAGTTGCAGCCAGCGCGGGTCGAGCTGGCGCACGCCGGCGGCGGTGTTCAGCATGATCGGCCACACTGCGGCGAAGGCGAGCAGGAAGTAGATCGGCGCATCACCGACACCCAGCACCATGACCGCGATCGGCATCCACGACAGTGGCGAGATCATGCGCAGGAACTGGAATGCGGCCGAGGTGCCGGCCTCGACCGGCCGCGACACGCCGACGGCCAGGCCGAGCGGCACGCCGATGGCGAATGCCAGGCCGAGCCCGACCAGTACCCGGCGCAGGCTGACCAGCACATGGCGGGTCAGCTCGTTGCCGGCCAGCAGCTCGTACAGGCTGACGAAGGTCGGCCCCGGTCCGAGCAGGGCTGCCAGCGGCTGCTCGCGACCCAGCCACTGGATGCCCAGTGCCCAGGCTGCCAGCAGCAGCGCCAGCCCGCCCACGGCCAGCGCCAGCCGCGCGGCCTTGCCGTTTCCGGCCGCAAGAACAGACATCCGCATCCTCCTAGACCGACACGATTTCATTGCGGGTGAACGAATCGGGGAACCCGAACGTCTTCAGCCCGCCGACCTGGCGCAGCGCCTGCCTGACGAAGCGATCATCGACCAGGTCGCGGGCGACCTGCTCGGGCTTCAGCCCGGCGAGGAAGGCGTTGTTGCCCTCGATGCGGGTGGTCTTCAGCATCCGCACCAGGGTTTCGGTGTAGCTCGGGAACGGATACGGCTGGAAGTCGATCCGCTCTTCCTTCCAGTCCGGGTGACGGATGGCGCCGCTGGCTGCGTACTGGCGCGCCTGGGCCGCATTCGGCTCCAGCACCCGGGACAGGGTTTCCACACTGTGCGGCGTGTAGCGGTTGGGGCCGTCCCTGGACAGCAGGCGCGCGGTGGCGCCACGGTTGTCCTGGATCCAGGCCTGGGCCTTGACCAGGCTGGTGACCACTTTCTGGCTCCATTCCGGGCGCTGGTTCAGATCGCGCTCGTGCATGAAAACTACACAGCAGGCATGGTTTTTCCACACGTCGCCGGTAAAGCGCAGCACCTTGCCGACCTTCAGCAGCTCGGCGGCGGCATTGAACGGCTCGGCGACGATAAAGCCGGCGATCTGGCGGCTGGCCAGCGCCGGGGTCATGTCGGCCGGGGACATCACCACCAGATTCACTTCATTGGCGCGCGGCGCGGCGCGGCCGCCGCTGATCGCCTGCAGGCCGTTCTGCGTCAGCAGCTGCTGCAGCACCACGTTGTGCATTGAATACCAGAACGGGATCGCCACCGTCTTGCCGCCGAGCTGGCGGATATTGTCGATCTCGGGCAGTACGGTCAGGGCCGAGCCGTCGACATGGTTCCAGGCGACCACTTTGGCCGGCACCTTGCTGCCGTAGCGTGCCCACACCGTGATCGGCGACAGCAGGTGGACCACATTGACCTGGCCGGACACAAACGCTTCAACCAGTTGCGCCCAGCTGCGGAACAGGCGCGGGGCTTCCACCGTCAGCCCTTCGGCCTCGTACAGCTTGTTGTGATGGGCGACCAGCAGTGGTGTGGCATCGGTGATCGGCAGGTAGCCGATCCGCACCGGCGCATTGGCATCGGCGGCGGCGCGGGCCTCGAACGACTGCAGCAGCGGCAGTGCGCCGCCGGCGGTCAGCAGCGCGGACAATTTCAGGAACTCCCGGCGGGAGCGCAACGGATCTTGGGTCATGGTCAGGCCTGTTGGGGGAGGGGGGAGGGCGTGCGGGCATGTCGCAGCCGTTGCACGATGTCGAGGCGCAGCTCAGTCAGCGCCCGGTCCTGGTCGGCACCCGGCGCCGGCAGGTTCAGCGTCCAGCTGTCGATCAGGCGGCCGGGCTGGCCGCCGATCAGCAGAATGCGGTCGGCTACCCGCAGGGCTTCGTCGATATCGTGGGTGACCAGCACGGCGGCCGCCTGGTGATGACGAATGACCTCGCGCAGCAGCAACTGCATATCGCCACGGGTAATCTCGTCCAGCGCGCTGAATGGCTCGTCCAGCAGCAGGATGGCCGGCTGGCGCGCCAGGCTGCGGGCCAGCGCGGCACGCTGGGCCATGCCGCCGGACAGTTCGGCCGGGTGGCGCAGGCGGAAGGCGTCCAGTCCGACTTCGGCAATGGCGTCATCGACCCGCCGCCGCCGGCTGGCGGCGTCCAGCGCCGGCTGGTGACGGAAATCCAGGCCGAAGGCGACGTTTCCGGCCAGGGTCAGCCACGGCAGCAGGCACGGGTCCTGGAACACCATGCCCAGACGCGGATGCGGGCCGGTCAGCGGCGCGCCGAGTGCCTGCACCCGGCCACTGTCGGCGGTCTGCAGGCCGGCCAGCACGCGCAGCAGCGACGATTTGCCGACCCCGCTCGGGCCGAGCAGCGCCACGGTTTCGCCAGCGGCGAGCGACAGGCCGAAGCCTTCCAGTATCCGCTGGCGCTGGCCGTCCGGCCGCGGGTAGGACAGGGAAATATTTTCCGCCCACAGGGCGGGCAGGGCATCGGGCCTTGCGGTCACTGCGGGCTCCTTAATCCGGAATGAGGAAGAAATCGGGCTTGCCCAGACCGCAGTCGGGGCAGACCCAGTCGTCGGGAATGTCGGCGAACGGGGTGCCGGGGGCGATGCCGTGGTCGGGCAGGCCCAGTGCTTCGTCGTAAATGAAGCCGCAAGGACCGCACATCCACTGCACGCTCATGCGGCGTGCTCCAGCGCATGGATTTCCTTGCGCAACTGTTTCAGCGCCGGGGTGACGATGGCAACGAACACCGCTTCGCGCAGCCGGCGCTGGGCCGGGTGGCGGATCAGGTAGCCTTTGGCGCCGGCATGCAGCACGGCGGCGTTGGCGGCGCGCAGCGCCAGTTCTGCCGCGGCGGCGCGCAACTTCAGCACGTCCAGCGGCCGTACCGTGCCCTGATCGGCGGCGTCGGCCAGGGCGGCGGCCTGCGCGCGCGCGGCGGCCAGTTCTGCCGCCAGCGGCGCTTCCTGCTGATCGAGGAAGGCGTTGACGTGGCCGTGGGAGACCGCCGACTCGCGCAGGATGCGCAGGCAGGCGTCGACAATGCCGAAGCCGATGCCAAGCTGGCCGAGCACGAAACCGGGCTTGATGCGGCGGATATAGCCGGCGAACTCCGCCGGAGCGGCGATGACGGCATCGGCGTCGATGGCGACGTCATGCAGGCGGACATTCAGCGTGCGCGTCCCTTCCAGACCGGCGAATTCCGGGCAGGCGTGCAGCGAGACGCCGGCCTGGTCGCACTGGAGCAGGAACATCACGTAGCCGCCGTCGTCGACGGCGGCGGCAGCGGCGAATACGTGACCGGAGCCGATGTTGGATACCCATGGCAGGCTGCCGTCGATGCGGTAGCCGCTACCATCGCGGCGGGCACGCAAACGGATGTCCTCGATGCCGGCCAGGTGCTTCATCGCATTGGACAGACCGGTGCCGCCAAGCCGTTCACCGCGCAGCAGCGGTCCGAGATGGCGTTCGCGCACGGCGGCATTCGGTGCATGGCGCAGATACCAGATGCAGGTGGTCTGGCACCAGACCAGAAAGGCGGTTGAACCGCAGACCCGGCCGACGGTGTCGATGACGCCGATCTGGCTGGCCAGCCCGCTGCCGCCGTCCTCCGCGGCCAGCGCGGCCGAAAAGCCGCCGAGGGCGCCGAGTTCGCGCAGGAAGGCTTCCGGGTACAGACCATCGCGGTCGATGTCGATGACCCGTGGCGCCAGCGTCTGCTGTGCCAGTCCGGCGACCCGGTCATGCAGTGCGGGCGTTGTGGAAATATCGTTCATGTCGGTTTCCTCCGGGCCGGCCCGCTTACGCGCGCGCCGCGGCCGGCGCGTCCCAGCGCCAGGTCGCCAGTTCGGGATTCAGCGGTGTTTGTGCCAGGTTGTTGGCGAAGTTGCACAGCGTGGCCAGGCTGACACCCAGCACGGCATCCAGCGCATTGGCCGGGGTGAAACCGGCGGCGAGGAAGGTGGCATACGCGTCGTCATCGACCTGGCCGCGGCCGGCGATAACGGCGAGGGTGAAGCGGGCCAGCGCGTTCAGGCGCGGGTCGTCGAGTGCATGGCGTTCACGCAGCGCGGCGAGCACGGCCGGCGGCAGCAGTGCCTGTTTCTCGACCATGGCGCTGTGGCCGGCAACGCAGAATGCGCAGCCGTGGGTAGTGGCGGCGGTCAGCTGGACCACTTCACGTTCGGCGGCATTCAGGCTGGAGCGGGCGTTGATGGCGGAAACGGTGCGGTAGGTTTCCAGTGCGGTCGGGGCATTGGCGAGCACGCCGATCAGGTTCGGGATAAAGCCGGATGCCTGGCGGACGCTGTTCAGCGCGTCACGCGCGGCTTCGGGGGCAGAATCGGGGCTGTGGATGGGAAAGCGGCTCATGGGGCATTCCTGATTCAGGGTTGAGGGAGCGATGGTAAGTTTTGCCATATGCATTAAAAACATCAAAAAAGTTTCTATTTATTCTTTTCTGTGCTTAGGGCCGGCCACCGACGGTGGCCAGCTTGCCGAGCGTGGCGATCGCCTGTTCGATGTCGGCGTCCCAGGGATGGCCGTAATTGAGCCGGAAGCAGTTGGCGAAGCGCGGATGGCTGGTAAAGATCCGCCCCGGTGCGATGCTGATGCCGTGTGACAGCGCGCGCTGGTGCAGGTCCAGCGCATCGATGCCGTCGGGCAGCTCGATCCACAGGAAATAGCCGCCGTCGGGGCGGGTAGCGCAGGTGCCGGGCGGAAAGTGGCGGGCGACGGCCTGCATGACGTCGCGCTGCTGCGCGGACAGCGCCTGGCGCAGGTGACGCAGGTGGCGGTCGTAGCCGCCTTTCTCCAGGTAGGCGGCCAGCGCGGCCTGGGCCGGTGCCGAGGTGGTCAGCGTGGTGGTCAGCTTGTGGCGGGCGACGGTACGGGCAAAGCGGCCGGGCGCGGCCCAGCCGATCCGGTAGCCGGGTGCCAGACATTTGGAGAACGACGAGCAGTGCATGACCAGCCCGTGGCGGTCGAAGGCCTTGGCCGGTGTCGGGCGCTTGCTGCCGAAATACAGTTCGCCGTACACATCGTCCTCGATCAGCGGTACATCGTGGCGGGCCAGCAGCTCGACCAGATCGCGCTTCTTGTGGTCCGGCATCAGGCTGCCGAGCGGATTCTGGAAATTGGTCATCAGCCAGCAGGCTTTCGGCCGGTGCCGGGTCAGTGCGCTTTCCAGTGCGGCGAGGTCGATGCCTTCACGCGGGTGGGTCTGCACCTCGATCGCGTGCAGGCCGATGCGTTCCAGCGACTGCAGCGCGGTATAGAAAGTCGGTGATTCGACCACCACAGCATCGCCGGGCCGGGTGACCGCCATCAGGCACAGGTTCAGTGCTTCCAGTGCCCCGTTGGTGATGACAATGTCGTCGGTGTGGACGTGCAGGCCGTCGATCAGGTAGCGCAGCGCAATCTGCCGGCGCAGGCGGGCGTTGCCCGGGCTCAGGTCGTCGACCGAGCTCCACGGGTCGAGCTTCTGCACCGAGGACGCCATGACCTGGGCCAGCCGCGGCAGCGGAAACAGCAAGGGGCTGGGAAACGCCGAGCCGAGCGGCACCAGATCGCGGCGCAGCGTCGATTCGAGTACGTCGAACACCCGCTCGCTGATCTCCAGCGCGGCTGCGGTGGCGGTCGGCTGCGGCAGGTTTTCCGGCTCCGGTGGCAGGCGCGGCGCGGTGCCGGTCACGTAGTAGCCGGAGCGGTCGCGGGCGCGGATCAGGCCGCGTGCTTCGAGCAGGTAATAGGCCTGGAATACCGTCGACGGGCTGATCTCGCGACTGGCGCTGGCCTGGCGGACCGAGGGCAGGCGGTCGCCGGGACGCAGTACGCCGGTGTCGATCGAGCGGGCGATATCGTCGGCCAGCGTTTCATAGCGTGTCATCGGGAGCGGGGTCCGGGCGGAAGAAGGGATCCCGGATTCTAGGCAGCGCCCGCGGCGGGAAACAGACACACAAACGGGGCAAAACACCGGATCAGCGGGGTCACAGAGCGGCAACTGCTCCGGTGTTTTTACTGTCATCTGCCCATACCGCCGGCACGGTCTACGGCATAACCTCCCGGCATAAAAACCGCATCGCGTTTCCAGCCCGGAAACCGGCGATGGCGGGAGGGACGGAAAGGGGCCGAGGCAGCCATGCACATGACAGTCGACCGGAGCCGGCCAGCCGCACAGGCGGAGGCCGGCCATGAATGAATCCCGCAGCCGGGTGATCCGCAGCGGGCGGATCGAGAATGACAACTGGCTTGGCTTTGCCGCGGTGGATGCCTTTCCGCCTGGCGGATCGGTGTTTGTCGACCAGCCGGGCTGGGTGCTGCCATTGCCGTTGTGGAAGGCCTGCCGTGCACGGCTGAGCGGTCGTCGGCATCCGCCGGCCGTCTGGCTGGATGCGGGTACCGATCCGGCCACCCTGCTGGAAGACGGCCGGCTGATTTTCCCGCCCGACGATATCGCCTTTATCGCCATCGATTTCTCCGGTCATGCCGACCGGCGCGGCCATGCGCTGGCGCGGGCCCTGCGCGACCGGCATGGCTGGCGGGGGGAGTTGCGGGCCGTCGGCGATGTCCGGGTCGAAACCGTGCACGCGTTGTCACAGGCCGGTTTCGACAGTTTCACCATCAGGCCGGGTCACGACCCGTTGCAGGCGCTGGCCGCGCTGGAAGGCTGCCCGCCGGCTTGCGGGCCGGGGCCCCGGCGGACCTGAGCGTCCGCCCTGTCTGTTTTTCGTCCGTGTTTCACGCCGTGCCGGCGCGGGACGGGGGCGCCGTTGTTTCAGTCCTGGAGAAAGCGCTATGGAGTCGCAGTCGACATATAACTACAAGGTCGTACGCCAGTTCGCCCTGATGACCGTGCTATGGGGGGTCGTCGGCATGCTGGTCGGCGTGACCATCGCCGCGCAACTGGTCTGGCCCGACCTGAACGTCGGTCCGTATTTCCACTTTGGCCGCCTGCGCGCGCTGCATACCAGTGGCGTGATTTTCGCCTTCGGTGGCTGTGGGCTGATCGCGACCAGCTACTACGTGGTGCAGCGCACCTGCAACACCCGGCTGTTCTCCGATGGTCTGGCCGCGTTCACCTTCTGGGGTTACCAGGCGGTGATCGTCCTGTGCGTGATCACCTATCCGCTCGGCATGTCCTTCAACAAGGAGTACGCCGAGATGGAGTGGCCGATCAAGGTGCTGCTGGCCATCGTCTGGGTCGCCTATGCGGTCGTGTTCTTCGGCACCATCGCCAAGCGCAAGGTCAAGCACATCTATGTTGCCAACTGGTTCTACGGGGCGTTCATTCTGGCGATTGCGCTGCTGCACATCGTCAACAGCGCGTTTGTTCCGGTCACGCTGTGGAAGTCGTATTCGATCTACTCCGGCGCCGTCGACGCGATGGTGCAGTGGTGGTACGGCCACAACGCGGTCGGCTTCTTCCTGACCGCCGGCTTCCTCGGCATGATGTACTACTTCGTCCCGAAGCAGGCCGGTCGCCCGATCTATTCGTACCGGCTGTCGGTGGTCCACTTCTGGGCACTGATTTTCACCTACATGTGGGTCGGTCCCCACCACCTGCACTACACCGCGCTGCCTGACTGGACCCAGTCGCTCGGCATGGTGTTCTCGCTGATTCTGCTGGCTCCGAGCTGGGGCGGCATGATCAACGGCATCATGACCCTGTCGGGTGCCTGGCACAAACTGCGCACTGACCCGATCCTGAAGTTCCTCATCGTGTCGCTGTCGTTCTACGGCATGTCGACCTTCGAGGGGCCGATGATGTCGATCAAGACCGTCAACGCGCTGTCGCACTATACCGACTGGACCATCGGTCACGTTCACTCCGGTGCACTGGGCTGGGTCGGCTTCATCACCATCGGTTCGCTGTACTACATGATCCCGCGGCTGTTCAACCGGGAGCAGATGTTCTCGATCCGCCTGATCGAGGCGCACTTCTGGCTGGCGACGCTGGGCGTCGTGCTGTACATCGCCGCGCTGTGGATCTCCGGCGTGACCCAGGGCCTGATGTGGCGTGCGCTGAACCCGGACGGCACGCTGACCTATGCGTTCGCCGAAGTGGTCAAGGCCACCTATCCGTACCACTTCGTGCGGCTGGTGGGCGGGCTGCTGTACCTGAGCGGCATGGTGATCATGGCGTACAACGTGTGCCGCACCGTGATGACCGGTCGCGCCGTCAACGCCCGCATCCCGGTTCTCGCCGCCCACGCCTGAACGGAAACCCTTTTCCGCCCCGGCGTGGCCGGGGCGGGTCACCGACTGGAGCCGACATGTCAGAAACCGACGCGCTGATCCTCTCCCTGTATACCGTCGCCGCACTCGGCGGCTTCCTGTACGCCATTGCCTGGGCCTGTTTCCGCCGTGGCGCCGGCGAGGAATTCGACGAGGCCGCCGCCCTGCCGTTCGCCGACAACGACCGCCGCATCAGCCGGCGTTCGTCGCTGGATGGCTGAGCGGACACCGCCCCGGATCCGGCACAAAAGCTGCGAAATCAGAAAAATCCTATTCAAAAGCACTGCCACGTCAGCGATCCTGAACACGATTTGTTCATTCTGAACAGCTTTCCCTGTCTACCTGCCCGGGGCGGGGGGACGGGGGGATCGATGCCGGGCATGAAAGACCTTCTCTTCTCTCCGGTCCTGCCACTGTCACGAGCGGCCATTCCCGTTCTGTTTCTCCAGGTGTTCGAGCAGACCATGCGCGACGACATGCGGAGCCTGCAGACGGCGATCCGGCTTGGCAGCAGGCTGGCCATTCTCCATCACGCGCACCGGATGAAAGGCGTACTGGCCATTGTCGAATCTGCTCCGGGGGTCCGCCTGTGCACGGCCATCGAGCGTCTGGCGGAGGAAAGGCGTCATCCGGCACGGATGGCGGCGCTGGCCGACGCGCTGGAGTGCTGCCTGTTTTCCACCTGGGAGGGTCGTGAATGAACATCGTGCTTGCGGATGACCACCCGATCGTGATGATCGGCATCAGGAACGCACTGCAATCCGTGAAAGAGCTTCGCATCAGCGGCGAGGCCGACAGCGCGTCCGGGCTGATCCGGCTGCTGGAAAGCAAGACGCCGGGCATCCTGATTACCGATTTCTACATGCCGGGCAGCAGGCAGGGTGATGGCATCGGCCTGGTGACCTATGTGCAGCGCCATTTTCCGGCGGTCCGGCTGATCGTGCTGACCATGCTGACCAATGCGGCCGTGCTGCGCACGATCGTCGATGTCGGCGTGCAGGGGCTGTTGCTGAAGAGTACCGCCGCACTGGAGATCATCCCGGCCCTCCATGCGGTGATGAATGGCGGCACCTATATCGACCGCGAGGCGGCCGACATCCTGTGCCGCGCCGACAAACTGCCCGACAAGGATGGCAATCCGCTGCAGCGGCAGCGGCTGACGACGCGCGAGCTGGAGGTCGTCCGCCTGTTTGTCACCGGCAACTCGGTGTCGGATATCGCCAGACTGCTGAATCGCAGCGTCAAGACCGTCAGCACCCAGAAGCGCCAGGGCTCGCGCAAGCTCGGCGTGTCGAACGACCGTGAGCTCTACGAGTATGCCCGGCTGAACGGGCTGCTCTGACAGCAGCGCACCGCAGTGGCTACAATGACAGCCTTGTCGCGATGCGCGGCCGTCGCCGGCCGCCGTCGCAGTTCCGACACCGCGACGGCGGTGCCCAAAGACGGAAATTCACATGACCGACGTCACTCCCCATCTCGGCCGCCGCGAGCGGTTGATCCGGTCGCTCGGCGATGGCATCGCCATCCTGCCGACCGCGCCTGAACAGCACCGCAATGGCGATGCCCATTATCCGTACCGTTTCGACAGCAGCTTCTACTACCTGACCGGCTTTGCCGAACCGGAGGCGGTGCTGGTGCTGGATGCGAGCAATGGCCGTTCGGTGCTGTTCTGTCGCGAAAAGAATCTGGAACGGGAAATCTGGGACGGCTTCCGTCATGGCCCCGAAGGCGCGCGCGAGGCGTTCGGCTTCGACGAGGCCTGGCCGATCGACGAGTTCGATGCCCGGCTGCCCGATCTGCTGGCGAACCGGGATACGCTGCATTACGGCTTTGGCCGCGATGCGGCGTTCGATACCCGCATCAATGCGGCACTGAACACGGTGCGCGCCCGCTTCCGCACCGGTGTGACGGCACCCACGGTGCTGAAGGACGTGCATGCGCTCGTGCACGAAATGCGGCTGGTCAAGGATGAGCATGAAATCGCCCTGATGCGCGAGGCCGCACGCCTGTCCGCTGCCGGTCACGTTGCCGCGATGCGCGCCGCGCGTCCGGGACGGCATGAATACCAGGTCGAGGCGGAAATCCTGCGCACCTTCATCGCCGGTGGCGCACGCTATCCGTCGTTCGAGAGCATCGTCGCCGGCGGTGCCAACGCCACCACGCTGCACTATGTCGGCAACGGCAGTGTGCTGCGCGACGGCGACCTGCTGCTGATCGATGCCGGTTGCGAATACCAGGGTTACGCCGGCGACATTTCGCGCACTTTCCCGGTCAACGGCACCTTCAGCGGTCCGCAGCGCGACCTGTACCAGGTGGTGCTGGCGGCCAACCAGGCCGCCATCGACGCGCTGGCGCCCGGCGTGCGCTGGAACGTGCCGGCCGATGCGGCGCTGGCGGTCCAGGTGCGCGGCCTGATCGACCTCGGCCTGCTGCAGGGCAGTGTCGACGGCAATATCGAATCCGAAGCCTATCGCCAGTTCTACATGCACCGCATCGGCCACTGGCTCGGCATCGACGTCCATGACGTCGGCGATTACAAGATCGATGGCGAATGGCGCGAATACCACCCGGGCATGGTGACCACGGTCGAGCCCGGCCTGTATGTGCGGCCGGCCGACAATGTGCCGGAGGCGTTCTGGAACATCGGCATCCGCATCGAGGATGACGTGCTGCTGACCGCGAGCGGACACGAGGTCCTGTCGGGCGACGTGCCGAAGTCGGTCGAGGCGGTCGAGGCCCTGCTGGCGGAGCGCGACTGAATGCTGCCACTGCATGTTGATGTCGCCGTCGTCGGCGGCGGCGCGGTCGGCGCGAGTGTCGCGCTGGCGGCGAAGGCGGCCGGTCGCTCGGTACTGCTGGTCGAGGCACGGGCGCGGGATGCCGATGTGCGCGATCCGCGCGTGCTGGCGCTGTCGCATGCCAGCCAGCAGGCGCTGGCCGCTTCCGGCATCTGGCACGACGGCATGCCGTCGACGCCGATCGACCGGGTCCATGTCAGTCAGGCGGCGGCTTTCGGCCGCACCGTACTCGACCGCGATGACCTCGGCCTGGCACACCTTGGCCATTCGGTCGCATATTCGGATCTGTATGCGGCTGCGCGCGAGGCGCTGCTGGCCGCCGGCGTGCCGGTCGCGTTCTCGTCGCGGGCGACCACGCTGCGCAGCGGCAGCAGCTTTGCCGAGCTCGGCATCGCGCCGGATGGCGCCGCACCGCACTGGCTGACGGCACGGCTGGTGGTGCTGGCCGATGGCGGGGGGCTGATTGACCAGTTGCCGGATGTGGTGCGACGCGAGCACGACTACCGGCAGTGCGCGGTGCTGGCGCGGCTGCGGCCGGGAACCCCGCATGGCAATGTGGCGTTCGAGCGCTTTTCCGCCCGGGGACCGATGGCACTGCTGCCGGTCGGTGACGAGCTGATGGCGGTGTGGACCCGCAGTCACGACGATGCCGAGCGGCTGATCGCGCTGGATGACGAGGCATTCGGTGCCGAGTTCGGCGCGGCATTCGGCGAGCGGCTCGGGCGGCTGACGCCGACCGCACCGCGACTGGCGGTGCCGCTGCGGCTGAAGGTCGCCAACCGTATCGTCAGCCGCCGCGTGGCACTGGCCGGCAATGCGGCGCAGACCATGCACCCGATTGCGGCCCAGGGCCTGAACCTCGGCCTGCGCGATGCCGCGCTGCTGTCCGGGCTGATCGCCCGTCCCGGCGACGCCGGCGACGCGACGCGGCTGGCCGAGTATGCGCGCCGCCGTCGCGTCGACAGCCTGGCCGTCACCGGCTTCACCCACAGCCTGGTGACGCTGTTCGATCACCAGGACCCGGTCAGCCGGGGCGCGCGGGGCGCAGTGATGGCAGTGCTGGATGCGGTGCCGACCTTCCGCAAGCGGTTCGCGTCATCGCTGGTGTTCGGCATCGGCGGCTAGGCGGAATCAGGCCGGTCCGACCGCCTGACTGGCGGGCTGGCCGGCCGCAGCGGCTTCCTCTTCCTGCAGTTGCAGGCGCCACATCTCGGCAAAACGCCCGTCGCGTTCGACCAGTTCGCGGAAGGCGCCGCGCTCGACGATGCGGCCCTGTTCCATGACCACGATCTGGTCGGCATCGATGATGGTCGATAGCCGGTGGGCAATGATCAGCGTGGTGCGGTTGGCGGCAATGGCGGCCAGTTCGGCCTGGATGGCCTTTTCCGTTTCCGAGTCCAGCGCGCTGGTCGCTTCATCGAATACCAGGATCGGCGGATTTTTCAGCAGGGTGCGGGCAATGGCGACGCGCTGTTTCTCGCCGCCGGACAGCTTGAGCCCGCGTTCGCCGACCTGGGTGCGATAACCGTCCGGCAACTGGCTGACAAACTCGTGGATGCGCGCTGCACGCGCGGCCTCGATCACCTCGGCTTCGCTGGCCTCGGGCCGACCGTAGGCGATGTTGTAGTAAATGGTGTCGTTGAACAGCACTGTGTCCTGCGGCACGATGCCGATCTGCGCGCGCAGGCTGGCCTGGGTGTAGTCGCGGATATCGCGGCCGTTGATGCGGATCGCGCCGCCGGTGACGTCATAGAAGCGGAACAGCAGCCGCGACAGCGTCGATTTGCCGGCGCCGGAGCTGCCGACCACCGCGACGGTATGACCGGCCGGAATGTCGAAGCTGACATCGTGCAGGATCTGCCGCTTCGGGTCGTAGTGGAAATCGACCTGGTCGAAGCGGATGGCGGCGGAGCGGGTAGACAGTGTCTGCGCGTCGGGCTTGTCGGCGATTTCCTCACCGACTTCCATCAGCGTGAACATCTTCTCCATGTCGGCCAGCGAGTGCTTGATCTCGCGGTAGACAAAACCGAGAAAATTCAGTGGTGCATACAGCTGGATCAGATAGGCGTTGACCAGCACCAGGTCGCCGATGCTCATCTGCCCGGTAACCACGCCATTGGCCGCCATGCCCATCAGCAGCGCGACGCCGATGGCGATGATCGCGCCCTGGCCGGCGTTCAGCAGGTTCAGCGAGGTCTGGTTCTTGATTGCGCTTTCTTCCCATGAGGCGAGATTGCGGTCATAGCGGGCGACCTCGTATTTCTCGTTGCCGAAATACTTGACCGTCTCGAAGTTCAGCAGCGCGTCGATCGCCTTGCTGTTCGCCTGGCTGTCGAGGTCGTTCATGCTGCGGCGATAGACCATGCGCCACTCGGTCACCGCAAGCGTGAACAGAATGTAGATGGCGATGGTACCGAAGGTGACGGCGGCAAAGCTCCAGTGATACCTGCCGAGCAGGATGAAGGCGACCAGCGCGATTTCCAGCAGTGTCGGCAGGATGTTGAACAGCATGAAATTCAGCAGGAAGCCGATACCCCGGGTGCCGCGTTCGATATCGCGGCTCATGCCGCCGGTCTGGCGCTCGAGGTGGAAGCGCAGCGACAGCCGCTGCAGATGCGCGAACACCTGCAGCGCGATGCGGCGGATCGCCCGCTGCGTCACCTTGGCGAATACCGCGTCGCGCAGTTCACCGAACACGCCGGTCGCCAGCCGCGCCAGGCCATAGGCGACCACCAGGCCGAGCGGCAGCGTCAGCACGGCATGCTGCGGGCCGAGCGTGTCGACCACATCCTTCAGCAGCAGCGGCACGCTGACGTTTGCCAGCTTGGCAATGACCAGACAGGCCATGGCCACAATGACACGGCCCTTGAATTCGAGCAGATAGGGCAGCAGTGTGCCCAGGGTCTTGAGATCGTTGCGGTTTTCCGGGGCCGGGCCCGAGTGACTGATGCGCATGGTGGTCTAAGCTGATTCCTGGTGAGTCGCAAGGAGCGTGCCGGATGTGGATCCTTCTCCTCGAGGCCGGGCTGGCCCTGGCCATCGGTCTTTTCGTTGTCTGGTGGACCTGGCCCAAAAAGAACGAAAAGAACAAGTAAGGAACAACTAGTGTATCGGCATTGCCGTTCGGGAGGGAGCGCGCGCGCAATCCGGGCTACACTCGCGGCTTCACCCGTCCCGCTCCGGATTTGCCATGTCCCTGCGCCCGTGCCGATTGCTGCCCGCCGTTTTCCTGTCCGTCCTTGCTGCCGGCGCGCAGGCAGCCCCTGCACTGGCTGAAGCGTTGCAGGGAACGGCCGTGGTGCTGATGGGCGAGGTGCACGACAACACCGATGGCCATCGCGAGCGCCTTGCGCTGCTGACGGCCGCGGTGGAGGCCGGCTGGCGGCCGGCCATCGCCATGGAGCAGTTTGACCGCGAAAGCCAGCCGGCCCTGACCATGGCGCAGCAGCGTTGCGGACAGGACGCCGACTGCGTGATCGCTGCTGCGCGGACCGACAACGGCGGCTGGGACTGGCGCTACTACCGCCCGGTGGTCGCACTGGCGCAGCGCTACCAGTTGCCGCTGCTGGCGGCGAACGTGTCCCGCGCCGATGCCGCCAGGGTGGCGCGCGCCGGCTTCCCGGCCGCGCTGGATGCAGCCAGCATCGCCCGTCACCGGCTGACGCAAGCGCTGCCGGCTGATCTGGCGGCAGGGCAGGGCGAAGCCGTGCGTGACGGCCATTGCCGCCTGCTGCCGGACAGCGCCGTGCCCGGCATGGTCAATGCCCAGGTCGCCCGTGACGTGTTCATGGCCGATGTGCTGGACGGCCAGTCCGGGCGCGGCGTGGTGCTGCTGGCCGGCAACGGCCATGTGCGGCGCGACCTCGGCGTGCCGCGCTGGTTGTCCGGCGACCGCCCGCCGCTGGTGATCGGCTTTGTCGAGCAGGACCCGCCAGAGTCGGCGTTCGATCACCTGCTGCGCCTTGCCCCCGTCTCGCGTCCGGACCCGTGCGCGGCGCTCGCCGCCCCGCGCTGACCCTGCCCCCGTTCTGCGCCGTTCTGGCGATACATTTGGTTTTGCAAATGTAAAGTAAGTCACCTTCGGTATTTAAGCCGGAGAGTGGCCGCAGTAAATTACGCTCAAGCCAAAAGAAACAACAAGGCTCGCATCCAGATTGAATATCGCCTGATGTTCAATCCGGATACGAGTTCGGGTACCCGCTCTTCCCTTATTCGCAACGGTTTGGTGAGGAATATCATGTCTCAGACTTTTCCATGTCTTTTTGTCGATCTGGCAGTGATTAGAAACAATGCCCAGGCGATGGTCTCGTTGTGCCGTGACCACGGAATCACCCCGGTTGGCATTACCAAGCTGGCGCGTGGCGCCTGCGAAGTGGCGCAAGCCTTTATTGATGGTGGCATCAAGACTGTCGGGGATTCCCGTATTGGCAATCTGGAAAACATGGCCGGCATGCCGGTCGAGAAAATGCTGCTGCGCATTCCGCAAGTCAGTCGCGCCGTCGACGTGGTTACGTATGCCGATATTTCGCTGAACTCGGAACCGCGCACGGTGCGGGCCCTGTCCGCCGCCGCCGCCGCCCTGAACCGGACCCACAAGGTCATCGTCATGCACGACCTTGGCGACCTGCGTGAAGGCTGCTTCCGGGCTGAAGACACCGTGGCGCTGGCAAAGCTGGTGCTGGATCTGCCGAACCTCGAACTGGAAGGCGTCGGCGCCAACCTGGCCTGCTACGGCGGGGTCGAGCCGACCACGGAAAACCAGCAGACACTGGTCGATATCGGTCGGCGCATCGAACGCGAACTCGGCGTCAGGCTGCACACCGTGTCCGGTGCCAGCTCGGCCGGTCTGCCCTTGCTGCTGCGTGGCGGGATGCCGGCCGGCGTGACCCAGCTTCGCCTTGGCGCTTCGCTGCTGATGGGCATCGGCCTGAATGACGACCCGATTCCCGGCACCACCCAGGATGCATTCGAACTGGGCGTGGAAATTATCGAGCTGAAGGAAAAACCGTCGGTCCCGATCAATTCCACCGCACTGGATGCATTCGGCAACAAGCCTGAATTCGAGGATTTCGGCAATCGCCAGCGTGCCATTTGCGCCCTGGGCAAGCAGGATATTGATTTTGAACAGTTGATTCCGTCCGATCCGGCCATTCGTATTATCGGCGGCAGCAGCGATCACCTGATTCTGGATGTCACCGACTCGAAAATGAATTACCAGGTCGGCGATGCGGTGTATTTTTCACTGAGCTACGGTGGGGTCTTGCAGGCAATGACTTCCGACTATGTCCGGAAAACCTACCGTAATGCGAAAAAAGCAGAGCGGCTGGCGGAGGCGGCCTGATCGGTGGCCGGGGGCCATGAAAAAATTTTGCGGTAAAAAATCAGAATCTATTAATTTGTTAACTTTTGGGAGCCAACATGTCTGACGGTACTCAAGTTGCAGCGCCGAAACTGAAATTGGGCGCACTCACCGCGCTGGTTGTCAGCGCGCTGATCGCGGCAGGCATTTTCTCTTTGCCCCAGAATATGGCGGCAAGCGCGGGTGCCGGTGCGATCATCATCGGTTGGGTAATCACTTTCTTCGGCATGCTGACGCTGGCCTTCGTCTTCCAGACCCTGGCCAACCGCAAGCCTGAAATCGAAGGCGGCGTGTACGGTTACGCCCGGGCAGGGTTCGGGCCCTATATGGGCTTCAACTCGGCATGGGGCTACTGGATCTCGGCGTGGATCGGCAACGTGTCCTACTTCGTGGTGATCTTCTCCGCACTGGGTTCGTTCAGTGCGCTGGGGTTCTTCGGCGAAGGCAATACCCTGCCGGCCATCGTCTGCTCGTCCGTGCTGTTGTGGATGCTGCACTTCATGATCTGCCGCGGCATTCAGAGCGCAGCCTTCATCAACATCCTGACCACGGTGGCCAAGCTGGTTCCGCTGGCCCTGTTCCTGGTGCTGGTGATCGTGGCATTCAAGGTCGACACCTTCCGTCTCGACTTCTGGGGTACCGCCGCACTGGGCAGCATCATGGATCAGGTCAAGAGCACCATGCTGGTGACGACCTGGGTGTTCATCGGTATCGAGGGCGCTTCGGTGTTCTCCAGCCGTGCCGAAAACATGCGTGACGTCGGCAAGGCCACCATGATCGGTTTCGCCCTGTCCATCGTGATGTTCGTGGCCGTGACCCTGCTGTCGATGGGCATCCTGACCCAGCCGGAACTCGCCGCACTGAAAAACCCGTCGACCGCTGGTGTGCTGAAGGCCGCTGTCGGTGACTGGGGTGCCACGCTGATGAATATCGGCCTGGTGATCTCGGTGGGTGGCGCGCTGCTGGCCTGGACCCTGCTGGCTGCCGAAGTGCCGTACCTGGCAGGCAAGGATGGCACGATGCCGAAGTTCTTCGGCGTGGTGAACAAGAATGGTGCCCCGGTCAATGCACTGTGGCTGACCAATGGTCTGGTGCAACTGTTCCTGATCATCACCCTGTTCAACTCGGCCGGTTACCTGACCCTGTTGCTGCTCGCAACCTCGATGATCCTGATCCCGTATCTGCTGTGCGCGCTGTATGCACTGATCATTGCAGTCCGCAAGGACGGCTACAGCGAGGCTGAATCCGGTACCCGCACCAAGGATCTGCTGGTCAGCCTGGTGGCATCGGTCTACGGCATGTGGCTGCTGTACGCTGCCGGTCCGAAGTACCTGTTCCTGTCGATGATCCTGTACGCCGTCGGTGTGGTGTTCTACCTGAAGGCACGCAAGGAACAGAACCAGAAACCGTTCATGCCGGCTGAAGTGGTTATCGCCGTGGTCGTGGTTCTCCTCGGTATCTACGCCGCTTACGAGCTTGCAACCGGTGCGCTGACCCTGTAACGATTTATTTGGCTCTCCGGCCAGTTTCGCCCCGCCCGCGCGGGGCGTTTTTTGTTTTCCGGCCTGGCTGGCCGCGACCGGGTGGGCAGTGCGCCGCCTGCATATTGCGCACGGTCATGCGTCCAGCGTGCGCCGGCAGCGTAAAATGCCGGCCCATCACGACGTCTGTGGACGGATCCCATGCGACTGGACAATTTCGACATCCGCCTGCTGCGGGTGTTCATGACCATTGCCGATTGCGGCGGTTTCTCTGCCGCGCAGGCGCACCTCGGGCTGAGCCAGTCGGCGATCAGCAACAAGATGCACGACCTTGAAACCCGGATGGGGCTGCGCCTGTGCGAGCGTGGCCGCAGCGGGTTCAGGCTGACGGCCGAAGGCGAGCGCATCTACGAGGAAACCCGGATCCTGCTCGGACTGATCGACCAGTACGAGGACCGGGTCGGGCAGATCCGCCACGTGCTGTTCGGCCATGTCCGCATCGGCATCATCGACACGCTGGCGACCAACCCGGAGTGCCGGCTGGCCGAGAGCCTGCGTCAGTTCTGCCATGATTTTCCGCAGGTCAATGTCTCGGTCACGGTCATCGACTCGATGGATATCGAGTCCCTGCTGCTGCAGGGCCGGCTCGACCTCGGCATCACCTCGTCCGAGAAGGACATGCCGGGCCTGTCCTACGACCGGCTGTTCGTCGAGCGGCAGTGCCTGTACGCGTCGCCGGAACATCCGGTATTTGCGCTGGGCAAGGAGGTGCTGGACAAGGGTGATGTGCAGGCGTTCGCCGTGGCCGGACGCGGCCAGTCGCACTTCATCACCCCGCTCGAAGCCGGCTTCAATACCCGCGCGGTGTCCGCCCATATGGAAGGCACGGTGTTCCTGCTGCTGTCCGGTGAATTCATCGGCTATCTGCCGAACCACTGCGCGAAGGTCTGGGTCGACCAGGGGCGCCTGCGGCAACTGCCGGCGCCGGCGCTCGAGTACTCGCCGGCCTTTGCCCTGACCCGGCCGCGCTATGGTATCCGCTCGCAGGCGGCGGACCGTCTGTCCGAGGCGATCCTGGCCAGCCACTTTTCGCACCCGCAGGCGGCCGACGACGCTGCAAATTAATATACATACAAGAATGTATGTGTTAAAGTGGCTTCGCACTCAAAGCAGGAACACGCTGTTCCCCATGCCTTGCGTTGCCTCTTCTGGATTCATGCCCGCCCCGTGCGGGCATCTTTTTGCCCGTTTCCGGCCGCCGGTGTGGCTGCGGCCAGTGCCTGGACTGCCGCAAAATCCAGCGCGTCCAGTGCGGCGCGAACCGCTTCGACAAAGGAGCGCGCTTCCGGACAGCTGCAGGTCATCAGCACGATCCAGTCCTCGATATCGGTGATCAGGCCGGCTTCGGCCATCTGCGCCAGTTCGCGCAGCCGCGGCTCGGGCGGCAGGACATGCGAGGGCGGGGGGGGGGACCGCCGGCATGGCCGGCGGGGGCGGCAGGTCGATCTGCATGGTGCGGGCGCTGCTGTCGGCGGCACGGCACGGGATGGCGAAATGGAACTGGCTGCCCTGGTCCGGGGTGCTGTGCAGGGCCAGCGTGCCGCCCATGTACTGGATGATGCGCCTGGAGATGAACAGGCCGAGGCCGGCGCCGCCATGGTTGCGCTGCAACTGGGCGAAGGCCTCGAAGATATGGGCCTGCTTCTCCGACGGGATGCCGACTCCGGTATCGCTGACCGAGATGCCCAGATGCGGTTCGCCGTTGTCGTATTCGATACCGACCCGCAAGCGGATTTCGCCGTCGTGGGTGAACTTGGCCGCGTTCGACAGCAGGTTCAGCAGCACTTGCTGCAGCCGGTAGCCGTCGAGCATCAGCGTGTCCGGGATATCGTCGGCATAGTCGAGGATGAAGGTGTTGTGCTGCTGCGCGGCCAGAATGTGCGCGTACTGCGAAATGTGGTTGATCAGGTCCGGCAGGCGAAGCGGTGCCGCGTCGATGCTGAGCGGATGCAGCTCTCCCTTTGCGTACTCGAGCAGTTCGTCGATCAGGCCCAGCTGGTAGGACGCGCTGTGGGCAATGGTCCGGGCGTGCGCGGCCAGCTCCGGAGGCGAGCCGTCCTGCAGCAGGCGTGCATAGCCGCTGATGGTGACCAGCGGGGCGCGCAGATCGTGGCTGATATAGGCCAGGATGCGGGTCTGGTCGTCATGGGCGGTCCGCGCTTCGGCCAGGGCCTGGTTCAGCGCCGAGGTCTGCCGGTCCACTTCCTTCTGCAGCCGGTCCTTTTCCTGGATATGCCATGACAGCAGCAGCGCCTGGGCTTCGGCACGCTCGGCGCGCATCCGGTTCACCCAGGCGGCCAGAATCGCCAGCATGAAGGCCATGATCACGATGGCGACCAGCGGTGTGTAGTTGATGTCCGGCAGCCAGCGGCGGGTACTGCCGCCGAGCTCCAGCGCGCGGATCAGGATGCCGACGACGGACACCATGAAAAAGGAAATCACCAGCCAGGCCGTGCCCGGCATGCGCTTGATGAACAGCAGGCCGACGGCCACCAGCAGCATGCTGGTGACCAGTGGCGTGTAGATGCTGATTTTCGCGATCAGATAGTAATCGCCGAACAGCGACATCAGCGCAATGCCGACAAACAGCATGGCAGTGCCGATAAAGACACTGGCCCAGGGCAGCGAGATTTTCTCCCGCCGGCACAGGAAGTACAGGTAGGCGATGATGAAGGTTGCGGTCAGCGCACCGAGGCAGGCATTGGCCTGATATCCCCACGCGGTCACTTCCGGCCACAGATACTGTTTCGCATAGCCGCGGTACGATGCTTCGTACAGCAGGAAGACGGCGCAGGTCACGCCCTGCAGGCCGAACAGCCAGTCGCGCGAGAACAGGCACAGGAACAGCGAGTAGATGCACAGGACGACCAGGCCACCCAGGTTGATCCCGTCCAGCAGCGCTTCCAGGCTGCCGCTGGCATGCAGCGTCCCGGGTGTGGTCAGGACGGCATCCATGCCGATCGAGGTCGGGCTCTTGACGCGAATCCAGATCTGCGCGCGCTGGTGGGCGGCCAGTTCCAGGCTGAGGCCGGGCATGCGTTCCGGCGCATATGACCAGTGCTGCTCGCTGTTGGGCACGGCGAGGCCGGCCCGGGTTTGCGACCAGTGCCCGTCCTGCTCGACATGGAAGGTGACGTCGGCGAGGCGCGGCGACAGGAACATCAGCCGCAGGGACTGCGGGAGCGGACGGTCATTGACCACGCTCAGCCGCAGCCACCAGGCCGAGCGGGTGAACCCGGGGCGCAGCAGATCGGTCGTGGCCGGGACGAAGTCACTGGCGCGGGAACGAACCCCGGCCAGATCCAGCTGCGCATCGGGATCTTTCAGCACGTCCAGATACGGGGTCAGGCTGAGCGGCCAGTCGCTGCGCTGTCCCAGTCGCAGCTCGCCCGCCTGCGCAAACGGCAGCCAGAACAGCAGGCACAGCAGCAGCATCCATCCGCCGGTGTATGACGCTGGCCTTGTCGTGGACAACGGTGGCGGACCTGGGCGGAGGGTAGGCATGCGAGGACAGGGGCTGGGGCGGCGATGGCAGACGGACGATCGTCACCGGGGCCGGGGAGGGCAATGAAGGCATTTCCAGCAGGAAACAGCCGAATGGCAAAAATCATAGCATGAAACAGCCGGGTTTCAGCATGCCTGCGGCGTACCCGCTCCGGCCGGACCGGGCCGCATCAGCGCTTGGGACCGAACACCGACTTTGGCGCCCTGCCATAGAAACGCGCGAAAGCAGCGCTGAAATTGCTCGGATGCTCATAGCCGACCTCGTAGGCGACTTCGGCCACCTGGCGCCCGGTCTCCAGCAGCGCCCAGGCTTTCCGCATCCGCAGTTCCAGTTGCAGTCGCAGCGGACTTTGCCGGAAGCGGTGGCGGAAGCCGGAGCGCAGCTTGCTCTCGCTGAGGCCGACCGCTGCGGCGAGGTCGCTGATGCCCATGTAGTGGCCGTTGTGCATTTCCAGCAGGCGCCGGGCTTCGTCCAGCTTGTCGGCATCGCGCTGGCGGAGACGCGGGGTGTGCCTGTCCTGTGACAGATCCAGATGGCGCAGTTGTTCCGCCAGCAGGCTGAGCACGTGGATATGGGTCTGCAGAATGTCCGGCGCTGGTTCGGATGCCTGCCACAGCAGGGCATTGGCGTGGGCGAGGCAGGCCGGCGAGGTGGGCCGGTACGCGAGTTGCCGCACGCCGCTGCGGCTGTCCAGCAGCTTCCGGCAGCCATGATCGTCGGGCAGGTAGTGTCGCAGCATGCGTTCGCCGACCAGCAGCCGTATCTGCCGGACACTGTGGTCGTGGCGGTAATGGCGCTCGCCATGGCTGCTGAGAAAACTCGAGACCGTGGTGTGACCGCTGCGGAACGACAATTCGGTGCCGCAATGTCCGCGGAATTGTGACTCGCCGGTCAGGCCCAGCGTGATGGCCAGCACCGGGCGTTCCAGTTGCTTGCGGCTCTCTTCCACCAGATCCCGCTGCGGCCGGTAATGGGTGCGCAGCAGGCTGAAATCCGGCGCGATGCCGAGGCAGTCGGTGTGGCACTCGCCCAGTTCTTCCGGCAGGCGGAGCCTGACCCAGCCTTGCTGCTGTCGCTCGCTGCCATGCGCTTCGTTCGCCATGATCCGGTATGACATGTTGTCTCCCTGCCCGCCTGTGTCCGGGCTGTTCGCATATGAGATATTTCAATACGCACACAAACGATATCAATAATCATTATCTTTAGTGCGTACTATCCTGTGTGTCTGCTGGATAACGCCGCAAGTGCTGGCACACGGTGCGGCGTCGCTTGCTGCATGCGAAGGGAAAGGGCAGGTACCACCATAGGCGCTTATTGCGGCGCCGGTACGGGATTGCCGCATTCCGGCGCGAACGAAAGCGATAGATGTCGCGCTGAAATCGATATTCACATCCCTCTGGCTGCGGATGAAAATAATTCTCATTGATCAATCGGAACTGGAGACGGGCACGATGATACTGCCGCCACTGGTTGCACCGGACGCCACGCTGTCCAGTGCCGAACTCACCAGCTACAGCCGTCACCTGCTGATGCCGGGGTTCGGGCCGGACGGGCAGCGACGGCTGAAGCACAGCCGGGTGCTGGTGATCGGCGCCGGCGGACTCGGTTCCCCGGTCCTGCTCTATCTGGGGGCCGCCGGCGTCGGCACGCTGGGGGTGATCGATTTCGACGTGGTCGAAGCGTCGAATCTGCAGCGCCAGATACTGCACGGGGTCGCCGATATCGGCCAGCCGAAAACCGGGAGTGCCGTCCGGGCGCTGCGGGAACGCAATCCATGGATTCATGTGCGATCGCATCGCGAACGGTTCGATGCCGGCAACGCGCGGGCCCTGCTCGCCGACTATGACCTGGTGGTGGACTGCAGCGACAACTTCGCCTCCCGCTATCTGGTCAACGACAGCTGCGTGCTGGCCGGCAAGCCCTATGTGTGGGGGGCCATTTTCCGCTTCGAAGGACAGGTGTCGGTGTTCTGGGAACAGGCGCCCGGCGGTGCCGGACCGAACTACCGCGACCTCTATCCGTCGCCGCCATTGCCGGCCCGTACGCCATCCTGCGCGGAAGGGGGGGTGCTCGGGGTGCTGTGCGGAACGATCGGCACCCTGATGGCCACGGAGGCGATCAAGCTGATTACCGGCATCGGCACCAGCCTGCTGGGGCGCCTGCTGATCTATGACGCTCTGGACATGAGCCTGCGCTGCCTGCCGCTGAGGCGCGCCCCGCAGCGCGAGGCCGTGACCGGCCTGGGCGAGTATCCGGCCGGGCGCGGCGCGGCTGGCGAAGGCGATGCGCCGGTGCCGTCGCTCCGCGCGCAGGAATTGCAGCAACTGCTGGCCCGCCACGAGCCGGTTGTGCTGATCGATATCCGGGAGCGGTTCGAGTGGGACATTGTCCGCATCGACGGCGCGCGCCATATCCCGCGAGACGAGCTGATCCGCCAGGACGTGCTGGAGACGCTGGACAAGTCCGCCGCCATCGTTCTGCACTGCAAGCATGGTCTGCGTTCGCGCCAGGTGCTGCGCGACATGCAGGGGCACGGCTTTCGCAATGTGAAACACCTCGACGGCGGCATCATCGCCTGGATCCGGGACGTCGAGCCCGGACTGCCTTGCTACTGAACGGAATGCACTGCGCATCCGATTCCGCCCTGAGGGCGGGACGACCGCGCGACCGGATGGCCCGTGGCCATCGGCAACAGGGAGGAAACATGATGTTGATCATCCATCAGCGACTGGCTGACGCCATTGTCCGCCAGGCACTGGCCGACCATCCCCTTGAAAGCTGCGGCGTGCTGGCCGGTCCGGCCGGTACCGGCGTGCCGACCCGATGCATTGCGATGGACAACGCCGCGCGGTCGGAGTGCTTTTTCCGCTTCGATTCGCACCAGCAGTTGCGGCTGGCGCGCGACATGGCGCGGCTGGGACAGGAAACCGTGGCGATCTACCACTCGCATACCGGCAGCCATGCCTACCCGAGCCGCAGCGATATCGACTACGCGACCGATCCGGCCCTGCATTACCTGATCGTGTCCACCGATGCCGGGTATCCACCCGGGCTGCGCAGTTTTCGCATCGGCAACGGTCACGTGGTCGAGGAGCGGATCGCTGCGGTATCCGCCTATCGCGATGTCCGGTTCAACCATGGCCTCGACACCGGCGATACCAGACCGGCCACCGCTGCCTGAACGGCGATCCGGCCACCTTCACTTTCCAGGAGAACGACATGGACATCACTGTCAGCATTCCCGCGCTGCTGCGCCCGCTGACCCGCGATCGCGGACAGATCGTCGCTCACGGATACACCGTGGGTGAACTGATCGAGAATCTCGATGCCTGCTATCCGGGTATCGGGCCGGGGCTGATGGCCGGCGGCGCGGTGCACGGTTTCATCAATCTGTATGTCAACGACGACGATATCCGTTTCGCCGCCGGGCTGGCGACCCCGCTGCAGGCCGGCGACCACGTGACCATCCTGCCTGCCGTGGCCGGGGGGTGACGGGAATGGTCGCTCGTCTGCTGAACGGATGCACGCTTGCCCTGTGCACTCCGCCACCTGCACTGGCGGCCTTTGCCGGCCGGCTCGACTACCAGGCGCGACGTCTGGGGCTGCGCCGCGTCGACGATGGCGTCAGGCTGGCTGGCGGCCTCGGCTTTACGCTGCACACGCCGTTCACGGCACCGGTTTGCTGCGACTGGCTGAGTCAGGGCGGCGGGCATGGACATGCGGCCGGCGAGGCCCTGCTGCAGGCGGCGTCCGGGCTGATGTCGGTGCATGGCCGCGCTGGCGGCGCCCCGCGCCTGCTCGGTGTCGATTACGTGTCGACGCTGGCCAGCGTGCTGGCGCTGAACGGTGCGCTCGCCTGCGCCGTGGGCCAGTGGCGCGGCGGCCGTTTTCCCCGCTGCGACGGGTCGCTGCTCGGGGCTGCGCTGCTGGCGGTCGGCCAGTACCTGGCCGATGCCACGGCTCCGGATCAGGACGGGCTGGCCCCGGCCGTACCGGGCGAGGCGGCGGCCCATCCGCCGTTCGTGTCCGCCGACGGCATGCGTTTCGAACTGGAGGCGCTGGAGGCCGGCCCATGGCTGCGATTCTGGCGGTCGGCTGGCGTGGCCGCCGACGTGGCCGGGCAGGGCTGGCAGACATTCCAGTGGCGCTATGCCCGGGCCATGGCGCAGCAGCCGGCGCCGCTGCCGGCTGCTGCCGCGGCGCTGCCTTTCGCCAGCCTGTGCGAACTGGCGCGGGCGGCCGGCATCGCCCTCAGTCCGCTGCGCACGCTGGCCATGCGGGCCGGCGACGCCGCCGAGATCGAACTGAGGCGGCGGGGGCCATGGGCGTTCGCCTTCCCGCCGGCGGCGCCCCTGCCGCCGGATCCGGGCCGCGCCCCCGCCGCGCTGCCGCTGGAGGGGCTGGTGGTGCTGGAGTCGTGCCGGCGCATCCAGGGGCCGCTGGCCGGTCATCTGCTGGCGATGCTCGGTGCGCGGGTGATCCGCATCGAACCGCCCGGCGGCGATGCGCTGCGCGGCATGCCGCCGCTGGCCGGCGGCTGCTCGGCGCGCTTCGATGCGCTGAACCGGCTTAAAACCGTGATCGAGATTGACCTGAAGTCGGAAGCGGGGCGCCGCGAGCTGAAGGCACGGGTTGCCGGGGCCGATGTGTTCCTGCACAACTGGGCGCCGGGCAAGGCCGCAGCGTTCGGGCTGGATCGCGACGACCTGCTCGCGCTGAAACCGACGCTGGTATATGCCCGGGCGGCGGGCTGGGATGACGATGCCGACCCCGGATTGCCAGGTACCGATTTCATGGCCCAGGCGCATACCGGCGTGGCTGACGCGATCGCCTCGGCGTCGGGGACGCGCGGCGGCACGCTGTTTGCCGCACTGGACGTGCTGGGCGGTGCCGTGGCGGCCCAGGGCATTACGGCGGCGCTGTTCGCCCGGCGAGCCCGTCACAGCGGGGCGCTGGTACGGACCTCGCTGGCCGGTGCTGCCAGCCTGCTGTGTGCCAGCCCGGCCGATCCCGGTTGCAGCGGTGCCTTTCCCACCGCCGACGGCATGCTGGCGCTGGACTGCCGCGATGAGGGGGCGCTGGCGCGGCTGGCCGATCTGCTGGGGGGCACACCGGCCGATGGCCTGGCCGTACTTGCCTGCCGTTTGCGGGAGAAGGGCACCAGCGACTGGCTGCCGCTGCTGGCCGGCGCCGGCATCCCGGCTGCTCGCGTGGTCGAGGACCTTGCCCGGCTGCCCCGGCACCCGCACGCCGGGCCGTTGCTGGGCGATGGCGGGTATGCGCAGGTCAACTCGCCGTGGCACTTCCCCGCATGAACAGCGCCGGCCTGATCGACCTGGTCCCCGCCAGTCTGCGCCAGCAGTGGAAGGACGAGGGCATTTATCCGGACCGTCCGGTGTACCGGCTGTTCGCCGATCAGGTGCAGCGCCGGCCGACGGCGCCGGCGGTGCTCATGCCGGGGAAGGTCGTCAGCTATGCACAGCTGGACCAGGCCGTGCGGCGGCTGGCGGGCAGCTTCCGGTGCATGGGACTCGTGGCCGGGGACGTGATTGCCTATCAGTTGCCCAACGGCTGGCAGGGCTGCGCGATCGATCTGGCGGCCGCCGCGCTCGGGGCCGTGGTGGCGCCGTTGCCGCCCGGGCGCGGGAAACTGGACATCGCATCGCTGTTGTGGCGCAGCGCCGCGCGGGCATTCATCGTCGAGCCGCACGAGGCGCAGACCGACATGTGCCAGCTGGTCGAGGCATTGCGGCCGACCTTGCTGTCGCTGCGCTTTCCCATTGTCGACGGCCCGCCGCGTGCCGGCTGGCAGACACTGGACAGCCTGCTGCGCGGTCCGGCGCTGGCTGACGCTGCACTGGTCGAGGTCGATGCCGATGCGCCGGTCCGGCTGCTGGTGTCATCCGGTACCGAGTCGGAGCCCAAGCTGGTTGCGTATTCGCACAATGCGCTGGTCGGGGGGCGCGGCCGCTTCCTGCAGCGCCTGCATCCGGACGGGCCGGGCTTCCGCGGGCTGTATCTGGTCCCGCTCGGCTCGTCCTTCGGTTCGTCGGCAAGCTGCGGCGTGCTGTCGTGGCTGGGGGGGGGCATTGCCGTGTTGCCGCGCTTCGACACGGCCGCTGCCATCGACGCCATCGGTGAGTTGCGGCCGACCCACCTGCTCGGCGTGCCGACCATGTTCCAGCGCATGGCGGCCGATCCGGCACTGGCCGCGGTCGATACCTCGTCGTTGCGGGCCATCGTCAGCGGCGGTGCGATGATCGATCCGGCGACCATCCGCCGCTGCACGGAGGCGTTCGGCTGCGGCTTCGTCAGCCTTTACGGCTCGGCCGATGGCGTCAACTGCCACAGCCTGCCGGACGACCCGCCGGATGTGGCGCAATACAGCGTCGGCAGGCCGAATCCGTCGGTCTGCGACATCCGCATCGTCGATGAGGACGGCCGGCAGCAGGCGCCCGGGCAGCCTGGCGAGATCATGGCCCGCGGGCCGCTGAGTCCGATGCAGTACGTCAATGCGCCTGAACTGGATGCCCGCTATCGCAGCCGGGACGGCTGGGTCCGCACCGGCGACCTCGGCCATATCGACCCGCTGGGCTACCTGGTGCTGTCCGGTCGCAAGAAAGACATCATTATCCGTGGTGGCACCAATATCAGCCCGGTGCAGATCGAGAGTCAGGCGACGGCACACCCCGACATCGTCGGCGCCGCCTGCATCCCGGTTCCGGATGCCGATCTCGGCCAGCGGCTCTGCCTTTGCGTGACGCTGAAGCCCGGGGCGTCACGGCCGTCGCTGGAAGACGTCAACCGGCATTTCCGGCTGCACGGGCTGGCTGCCGACAGGCTGCCGGACTACCTGTGCTTCTGCCGCCAGCTGCCGCTGGGACCGGCGGGCAAGGTGGACAAGAAGCGGCTTGCCGCCGATATCCGCTTCCTCGGCACGGCCGGGAGCGCACCGGCATGAATGAACCCTTTTGCGGCAGCACGTACGCGGCACGGGTCCTGGCCGGGCGGGTCCGCCACTTTGTCGGCCACGATATCGTCCCGCACGAGCCGGTGCTGGCCGGCGGCGGTGCGCGGGCGGCGGCATTGCTGGCCGGACTGTCGGCGCGGGCCCGCCGCGCCGGGCTGTGGGGCATGTACTATCCGGCCGAGCTGGGGGGGCGGGTCGCGTCGCTGCGCGACTATCTGCTGGTGGCCGAGCAGGAGGGCGCCTCCGAGTACGGACCGGCGATATTCGGCAGCGATGTCGCGCTGGATGTACACATGCTGCACCGCCATGGCCATGCCGAACTGCGGCAGCGCGTCCTCGAACCGCTGGCGGCCGGCCGCGTCGTGTGCGCCTACGGAATGTCCGAGCCGGACAGTGCCGGCTCGGTACCGGCCACGCTCAGGACCTGCGCCCGGCGGGAGCAGGACCAGTGGCGTATCGACGGGCGAAAATGGTTCGTCTGCCGCGGCGGCAATGCCGACTTCGTCACGGTCGTGGCACGTACCCGCGACGGCGGGCCGGTCGGGCAGTCGCTGTCGCTGCTGCTGGTACCGGCGACCAGCGCCGGTTACCGCATCGAGCGCGAACAGCCGGTGTTCGGTCGCCTGCAGGGGCAATGCGAACTGGTGCTCGAAGCGGTACGGGTACCGGACGCGCATCTGCTCGGTCAGGCGCACAGTGGCCATGTGCTGATACGGGAGCGGCTGCTGCTCGGCCGCGTACTGCATGCCGGGCACTGGCTGGGGCTGGCCGAACGCTGTTACGGGCTGATGTGCCGGCGCATCGCCTCGGCCCGCGGCCGGCTGGTGCGGCTGGCCGACAAGCAGCTGACCCGGCTGAAGGTCTTTGAATGTTACAGCGCCATCGTCAGCGCCCGAGCCCTGCTGGTACTGGCGGCCGGCAGGCTGGACCGGGGGCTGGTGGCGGATATCGACGTCAATGTGGCCAAGGTGGCGGCGTCGCGCGCGGTGAGTCTGGTGTCGGATGCCGCCATCCAGATCTACGGCGCCGAAGGGGTCAGCGACCAGACGCCGCTGTCCGGCATTTACCGCACGGCACGCGCCACCCACATCATGGATGGCGCGGACGAAGCGCTGATCAGCGCTGTCGGCAAACGCCTGCTGGAGACGTTCGCCGACGACGGGCAGATGGATTTTTCCCGCACCGGTCCGGACCTCACCCCGCTGCCGGCCGGTGGCTGATGCGCTGCCGGCCCGCTTTTTCCCTCCCTCCGTCTTTCCGGTCACGACGGGTGGGGCCCGCCGGATACGGCATGGCCATGGCTGGCCGTGTCCGGCGTTTTTCTGATCGCCTGGAATTTTGCCCATGACACGCTTCCTGCCGGACCCCCCTGCCAGCAGCGACGTGATGCTGCCATCACTGCTGATACTGGGCATGGCATTGCCGATGCTGCTGCTGTATGCCGTCGCCGCACTGGGCCCGCTGCTGGTCCATGATCTCGCCATTGCGCCGGCCACACTCGGCTATCTGACCCTGAACGCTTTTGCCGTGGCGGCGGTCCTGTCCCTGCGGGCCGGTGTCCTGCTTGACCGGCTGGGGCCGCGCTCGACCCTGTGCCTGCTGTTTGCCTCGGTGGCGCTGATGTTTGCGCTGATGGCGGTGCTGCCCGGCTTCTGCAGCCTGCTGCCGGTGGCAGCCCTGGCCGGGCTGGCCCAGGCGCTGGCCAATCCGGTGACCAACCAGTTGATTGCGCAGCGGGTCCGGCTGTCGCAGCAGGCTTTCATGGTCGGGCTGAAACAGTCCGGTGTGCAGCTGGCGGCGCTGTTTGCCGGGCTGGTCCTGCCGGGATGCGCGCGGCTGGTCGGCTGGCGCGGCGCCTTTCTGCTGATGGCGGCCCTGGCCGCATGGCTGGTGTGCTGCGCCTGGCGACTGCCGGCCCTGCCACTCGCCATCGCCCGTCCCCTGCCGCCTGCGGCCATGAACCGTCCGCTGGTACTGCTGATGGCCATCCAGTGCTGCGTCGGCATGGTGTTGTCGTCCTTTGTCCTGTTTCTGCCGCTGCACGCCGTCGGGCTGGGACTGTCGGCGACCAGTGCCGGTGGCATGGTGGCGCTGTTCGGCGCCATGGGCATGCTGTCGCGGCTGGTGCTGACGCCGCTGGGGGCCCGCCTGGCAGAGGAGGCGCTGTTGCTGGCCGGACTGCTGCTGGTCTCGGCACTGTCGATTGCGCTGTCCCTGCGGGCCGATGCCGGCAGCCCCGGCCTGCTCTGGCTGGCCGTGGCCGGAGTCGGGCTGAGCGCGGTGGCCACCAATGCGCTGGCCATGGGCATGCTGGTACGGGATTCGCGCTTTGGTGCGCTGGCCCATGCTTCCGGCCGGGTATCGGCCGCGTTCTTCACCGGCATGGCGCTGGGGCCGGTCTGCAGCGGGCTGCTGATCCGCCACCGTGGCGATCCGGGCCAGGCCGGCTGGGGGCTGCTGCTGGTTTTGCTGCTGGCGACCGGGCTGTCGCTGTGGCTGGTCCGGGCGAGAGGGCGGCCGGCGCTAGCGCCGGGCGTCGATGACGCCGATCCGGATCAATCGTGAGCGGATCGCATTGCGGCTGATTCCGAGCAGACGGGCCGTGTGAACCTGATTGCGCCGGCAGTGCTCGTAGGCGGTACGGAGCACGGTGTCCTCGATGCGGTCGAACAGGTCCGGCGGCGGGCGCTCGAACAGCGTCAGCAACACCTGGCGCAAGGTGTCCTCTGCTGGCTGCGGCGCGCTGTCGGCCGGGCCGGTGGCGGCATCCGGCAGCGACAGTGACGACAGCTGCAGGTCTTCCGCACGGATCTGGTGGCTTTCGCTGACCAGCAGTGCGTGGTGAATGGCGTTTTCCAGTTCGCGGATATTGCCCGGCCACGGGTGGCGCAGCAGCTTGCGTTCGGCGTCCGGATGCAGGGGCACATTGCCCTGGCCCAGGCGCTGCCGGTAAACCGCGAGAAAGTGCTGTGCCAGCGGCAGGATGTCGCCGGGCCGGTCGCGCAGTGCCGGCAGTCCGAGCACGACCACGCCCAGCCGGTAGAACAGATCCTCACGGAACTTGCCGGCGGCGACGGCCTCTTCAAGCCGGACATGGGTGGCCGCGATGATGCGAACGTCGATCGGCACCGGTTTGCGCGATCCGAGCCTGACCACCTCGCGCTCCTGCAGTACCCGCAGCAGCTTGACCTGCAGCTTCAGCGGCAGGTCCCCGATCTCGTCCAGGAACAGCGTGCCGCCGGCAGCAGCCTCGAACCAGCCCGGCCGGGCGGAGAAAGCACCGGTAAAGGCGCCCTTTTCGTGGCCGAACAGCTCACTTTCCACCAGCGACTCGGCGAAGGCGCCGCAATTGACGGCAATGAACGGCCCGTGCCGGCGCCGGCTCAGTGCATGGACATGGCGGGCAATCAGCTCCTTGCCGGTACCGGTTTCACCGGTGAGCAGCACATTGGCTTCGCTCGGGGCGATCTGGCGCAGACGCGACAGCAGGGCGACCGATTTCGGGTCTTCGAACACCTGCGCGGTGGCGCGGATCGAGGTCGCCCGTACCGGCGAGTCGGGCAGGGTGATCAGGGTGTCGGTCTGCGCCGGCCGGGTGTCGCTGTCTGATCGTACGCGGTCAAAGTTCACTGCAGGCTCTCTGGAGATCATGGCGACACCACAGCATAAGGGATGGGGCGCGAGTGCTTTAGCAGGATTCCTTGATAGCAAATCAGCATGGCATGCCTTGCGTCTGCGCGGTCCGCGACGATTTGCCGCGGCTTGTCATGGCCGGCTGCGGCAATGGGTCACACGGCTGCGCCATGACCATCGACTACCATTCTTCGCCTTTGATGCGAGCGGATTTGCCGGTTGCACGGGGATCGGTCATGCCGCCGCCACCCGTGCCATCCGTCGATCCGGACACAAGGACAGGCTCGATGCGCAAACTGCTGTATGTGACCCCGCTGCTGGCGGTTTTTCATGGTGTGACGGTGCAGGCCCGGGGCCCGGCCGACGCCGGGGAGCCGGCCGACGGCCGCGAGGTGCCGGAACTGCTGGTAACGGCCGAGGCCATGCCCGGCTACAAGGCCGATGCAGCCACCGTGGCCGGCAAGGTGCCGCTTGCTCCGCGCGAGGTGCCGAACTCGCTGTCGGTGCTGACCCGGCAGCAGATGGACGATCAGGAACTGGTGACCATGTCGGATGCGCTGCGCCAGATTACCGGCGTGACGGTGATTGCCAACGACACCACCAATGACCAGGTGATGACACGCGGCTACAGCCTGGGCGCGATGTATGACGGTGTGCCGTCCTATGCCGGGCTGACCGCCGTGCAGCAGTTCGATCTGGCCATGTACGAGCGGGTCGAGGTGCTGCGCGGACCAGCCGGTGTACTGCAGGGCAGTGGTGAGCCGGGCGGGGTGGTCAATATGGTCCGCAAGCGGCCGGGCGCGGCATTCGCCCTGAGCGGCACGCTGGCGGCCGGTTCGTGGAACAACTATCGCAGCGAGGTCGATGTGACCGGCCCGCTGAATGCCGACCGCAGCCTGCGCGGCCGGCTGGTGGTGTCGGGGCAGGATCGCGAGTATTTCCAAGACCGCACCCACACCGGCAAATGGCTGGTGTTCGGCACGCTGGAATACGATCTGCAGCCGGCCACCACGCTGGCGCTGTCCGCCAGCATCCAGAACGACAACACCACGGCACCGTCGTCGGGCCTGCCGCTGTATACCGATGCCCGGCTGATCAATACCGACCGCTCGACCAATGTCTATCCGGACTGGGTCAACTACCATATCCGGACCGAAGAAGTGTCGGCCAGCATCGAACACCGCTTCGACAATCGCTGGGTGGCCCGGGCTGCGCTGAATCACCGCAGCCAGCACAGCGATTCCAAAGATGCGTGGCCGGGCAGCGGTGTTGATCCGCTTACCGGCACTTTCAGCCGCTTCAATCGCAGTCAGAGCGAATCCGACTATGACCGCGACGGGCTGGATCTGTACCTGAACGGACCGTTTGCGCTGCTGGGACGCAGTCACAACCTGATGCTGGGCTTCAATGTCGACCGGCGGAAATCGGCCAGCAAGAGCGGCTCGGCACCGGCCGTGCCCAATGTGCTGTTCGGCCAGCCGGACAGCGTGCCCGAAGCGTCGATCCGCTATACCAGCGGCAGCGAGACGGTGACCAGCCAGCACGGGCCCTACGGCCAGTTGCGTGCCAGTCTGGCCGATCCGCTGACCCTGGTGCTCGGCGGCCGCACTACCACCTTCCGGACCCGGAGCCGCAATGTGTCACCGTCGGTGCCTACCGACTGGAGCACCGGCAATGCCAGGGCCGACAATCATTTCACGCCGTATGGCGGGCTGCTGCTCGATGTCAGCCGCGATGTCACCCTGTATGGCAGCTATGCGGACATTTTCGTGCCGCAGACGCAGAAGAAGGCCGATGGCAGCGTGATCGACCCGCGCACCGGCCGCCAGTACGAGCTGGGGGCCAAGGGCGATTTTCTTGACGGCCGGCTCGGCGCCACGCTGGCACTGTTCACGCTGCGCGACCGCAATCGCGCCTATCGCGATCCGGACTACCCGGCCAGCAGCACGCCGTACTATCTGGCCAGCGGGGAAATCGAGAGCAGGGGGTGGGAGGCGGAGCTGACCGGCAGCCCGCTGCGCGGGCTGGACCTGACTGCCGGCTATACCCGGCTGATGACCCGCTATGTGAAGGACCGCAGTCTGGAAGGAAAGGCCTATTCGATCCAGACCCCGTCGCACCAGTTCAAGCTGTGGGCGGACTACCGCTTCAGCGAGGACAGCCTGCCCGGCTTCAGCCTCGGTGGCGGCGTGCAGGCGAACAGCGGCAGCGAGAGCTCGCGCGGCAATCGCGCGGTGCAGGGGCAGGGTGGCTATGCAGTATTCAACGCCCGGGCCGCCTTCCGGCTGGACCGCCATTTCACCGTCGGCGTGCTGGTCAACAATGTGTTCGACAGGAAGTACTACGCCTCGGTCGGCACCAGCACGGCGTACAACTTCTATGGTGAGCCGCGCAATGTGATGCTGACCCTGCGCGGCAGTTATTGACGCGCAAGCCATGACGGACAGGCAATGGGCCAGGCTCTCCCGGTCAATATGGCGAAACAGATGGCGCGCATTCTTTTAGGCACTTCTCCGAAACTCGATACCCCGTCACTGGCCCCTTCGTTCCGGCCGCCGGTCGGCCTGTCGCCTGCCGCGCTGGACTGTGCCGGGCAGATCATCCAGCACTACAAGTACTCCGAAAGCCTGCCGACGATGCTGGCCCGCGGCCGTTCGCTGGCCCTGCACCCGGGGTATGCCTTTGTCGAGGTCTATCCGGACAAACTCATCAGCAGATCGAGGGCATCCGGCAGTGGGGGCGCGCGCGGGCGGTGCCGGCTTCGGGACAGCCAATCGGCGCTTCGGCCAATCCGCAGGGACGGGTACGGCGCGCGGTCCTGCTGTAGGACCGGCTACAGCGTCAGTTCATAGCTGCGGTCGGCGCCTGCATCCGGTGACGGATCGGCAATGCGCTGCCAGCCCAGCGACTGGTACAGCCGTATCGCCGCGTGCATGTCTGCACAGGTATCCAGTATCAGCCGGGACAGCCCGTGCTGCCGGGCTTCGTCGATGGCGCGCGACAGCAGGGCGCGGCCGATGCCATGGCCGCGACAGGCCGCGTCGGCATGAAAACCGGACAGCTTGCCGCAGCCGTGGCTGACCTCCTGGATCGCCAGGCAGGCGCAAACCTGCTGGCGCCACTCGGCGACCAGTTCGATGGCATTGGGGCTGTCTTCGCGCCCGAGAGCACCGATGGCCTGGTCCAGCCCGTCGAATTCCGCCTCGATGGCAAACGCTTGCAGCGAATGTCGCACGATGTCCCGCGCCCGGGCATTGTCGGCGGGGAGGGCATGGCGAATCAGCATCATCATCATTCCAGCAGAGGAGAGGCTCCAGTGTGCCGCAAATGGTCGCCGCCGGAGGAGGATTACTTGCGTGCCGGATTGATGTTGGGGTTCCGCGGGATGCTGGGCGCCCGGTGGGGAGCCGGCTGCGTCTTGCCCGGTGCCGGAGGGCCGGATTCCGGTCCGGCGGGTGATGGCTGCGCCGGCGTGTCGGGGGTGGCAAGGGGCGGCTGCGTGACGGGATTGTCCATGGTGTGTCCTTTTTTCGGGGGGTACGGGGCCTGTCATCCTGGGCAGGATCAGGCCCGCTGAAAATACGCCGGACACGGAACCGCTGTCTGTGCGTCATCGCACAGACAGCGGGTGTCAGCAAGTGCAGATTGAAGTGAGTCGCATTGCAAATATTCATTTGCAGGCACTCTGACTTCTGAAGGATCTGATCATGTCAAACCGCTATATGCGCAGTTTGCTGCTTGTGGCACTGGCCACGGGCTTTGTCACCGTTGCCGGTTGTGCATCGACACCACACAAGGAAAGCACCGGTGAATACTTTGATGATTCGGCCATCACGACAAAAGTCAAAGCCGCCATCTTCAATGACCCCGGCCTGAGCGCTGCCGAAATCAATGTCGAAACCTTCAAGGGCAAGGTCCAGCTGAGCGGCTTTGTCAATTCGCAGGAAAAAATCGATCGCGCCGTGAGCGTGGCCCGCAGCGTGAATGGCGTGCAATCGGTACACAACAAGATCAGCCTGAAGCAGGCGCCGTAAGTCTGTTTGCGGCAGCCGGTCCGGCATGAGGGCAGGGCGGTGACATGGCGCGTGGCGCATCGGCATGCACCGCAGCACGGGATGGGGCAAGGCATTGTTTTTGTGCGGAATTGGCAATTTGCAATTGCTTGCATATCCGGTTGTCCAAAACTATTGTCATAAACGGATTCCGTTATGGCGTTATTTTCATGCTGCCATCCCGCCTGCGTCTGGCCGCGGCACTGCTTGTCCCGGCTGCGGCGCTGCTGCTCAGTAGCGGCTACTGGTGGAGCCAGTCCCTGGCGCACCAGAAATTGCTGGACACCGCCCGTCAGGCGGCGGAACACCGGGCCATCCAGCTGGCCAGTGCCGTTGCCCAGCAGACCGATACGCTGCTGCAGATGGTCGATGTCACGCTGCAGACCCTGGGCAACGAGTACGTTGACGAGGAGTTCTCCGGCTTTCTCCGCTCGGTGTCCTATGCCCGTGCCAGTTTTCCGGCCGTGGCCGAAATGCAGGTGTCGATCAACAATGCCCAGGGACAGATGGTGTATTCCTCGGTGGGACTGAATCACACCATCTCGGTGGCCGACCGGGAGTATTTCCGGTTTCATCAGCGCACGGCCCGGTCCGGCCTGTTTGTCGGCGAGCCGCTGCTGGCCCGCACGACCGGCACCTGGCTGATCCCGATCTCCCGCCCGATGTTCGACAAGCGCGGCTTTGCCGGGGTCATTACCATCGGCATCGCGCCCGCCTACCTGCTGCAGCGCTGGCACGAGCTGCAGTTGCTGCCGCGTGATGTGGTGTACGTGATCCGCCGGGACGGCAGTTATCTGGCCCGCTCCCTGTCCCTGTCTCAGGCCATGACCGAGCGCGAGCCCGATGAAGTGCCCCATCCGGGCCGCAGTGGAAGACGCCAGGGGCTGCTGGAAAGGGACAGCGATTTCGATGCCGTGCACCGGCTGATCGGCTGGCAGAAACTGGGGACGGGCGATATGGCCGCAGCGGTCGGGCTGGATCTCGACGCCGTCATGTCCCCGGTCGAGAGCTATATCACCCAATCCCGGCTGCGCAGTGTGGCGATCAATATCCTGCTGCTGCTGGTCTGCGTGCTGATCACCTGGCTGATCATGCGCCTGCAGCGCCATCGGGCCATGCTGCAGGCCATCTACGATGTGCTGCCGGTCGGTGTCGTGGTGACGGATCCGCAGGGGCATATTGTCGACTGCAACCAGATGTCCGAGCAGTTGCTTGGCCTGGAACGTAAGGTGCAGCTGTCCAGCGATCTCAGCAGGTTCGAGGGGCGGCTGTACCACGCTGACGGATCGCGCATGAGCGCTGCCGAGCTCCCCGGCATGCGCGCCCTGCTTGGCGGGGAACTGGTGCACCATGAAGAAGTCGGCTTCATCCATCCGGCGCAGAAGGCAATGTGCTGGCTGTCGATCAGCGCCATTCCCTGCTCCGACGCCGGTTATGGCGTGGTGATTGCCTTTATCGACATTACCCATTCGCGGAATCACCGTCAGGCGGTAGAGCATATTGCCTTCCATGATGCACTGACCGGCCTGCCGAACCGCCGCTTGCTGTCGGACCGCCTCAACCAGGCCCTGTCCAGGACCGCCCGGCAACCGGGCCGGCTGGTCGTCTGCTTTCTGGATCTGGACGGGTTCAAGCCGGTGAATGACAAGCATGGTCATGATGCGGGCGATGCGCTGCTGATGGAGATCGCGAAGCGGCTGCAAAAGGTGGTACGCACTGGCGATACCGTGGCCCGGCTGGGCGGCGACGAGTTTGTCGTGGTGCTGAACGGGCTGGGCAGCGCACAGGAAATGGACGATGTCCTGGAACGGATTGCCGCCGCCGTGGCGACCCCGGTCGAGCTGGGCGCCAGTCAGACGGCACAGGTCACGGCCAGTATTGGCGTGGCCATGCATCCCGAGGATGGCGACGATGCCGATACCCTGCTGCGCTATGCCGATCAGGACATGTACCGGGCCAAGCAGTCCGGGCAGTGCATCTGCCATTTCCGGCGGGAGGGCAGGGAGAGTGTTGTCTGGTGAGGAGGGGCCGGCCGGAGTCTTGTCGGGTTGTTGGCAAGCCTTTGCCCAAGGTGATTGCCCTCCTTCGGGAAGCGGCTGGTCTCACTGAAAACGATCTTCCCTCTGCGCTTGACCCTCTCTTGAGCGAGGTAGGATAATTCCCGGTTTGATTTCAAATGCTTAGTTATCGTTGCCATGGCACTGTTTTCAGTGCAGCAAAAGCATTCCTGGGTGCGGCAGCGGCGGTCATGCGCTCCCGGCGCTGCACCGAAGCGACGAAAACCGGCAAAAACAGGTAGAAATGGACAGCAACAAGACCGCCGCAGACAACGACAAAACCCAGTCAGGGCAAGGATTTGCCAGCCAGCTCCCGCCCCGCCGCGTTGCCGTGGCGCCGATGCTGGACTGGTGAGCTATTACTTAAAAAGTATTTTTTATCAATGCATTGGGTGATTTATATTTTTCCTGTAGCACCCATTAGTGCATCGCTAGAGAGCCTTTGCATGATACTGGGCAACTTTTTCCAGCCTGCCAGCTCGGCATGCCTTTCCGGGAATTAATAAAGATTCAAGCCCTTCACATGCAGGAGAACGGTATGTGCATGGACCTTTAACGCAAAAAAAGCCCCCTCCCATTACGGTATGAATCCGTACGGGAGGGGGCTTTTTCATTTCTGCTCGTAGGCATGCTGCAACCCGATGCGCTCAACAACACAGGCCGCATACTGCCGCACCAGAACCAGATAGCGCTCGACCAGATCATCCGGGTTATCGCTGGCCAGGCGCTCGATCTGTGGCGCTGGCGCCGCCAGATTGGCTGACAGTGATGGCCGCGTTGGCATCGTCGACGGCGGATTGGATGCGGCGCAGGCGCTCAGCATCAAAACGGCAATCGGCAGGCAGAGGGTTCTGGGTGACATAGGTACGGTACTCCGTGCTGTGCCGGGCGGCATTGGCGTTGATCTGGTTGACGCGGGTCTGGATGTCGCCAGCGATGGTATTCAGGCGATTGGATTCGGTGCGGAAGTCGGTCAGTGTCTGGCGGGCGTCGGCCAGTGCCTTGTCCTGGACGGCGCGTTCGGCCTGCTGGTCGCGGGTATGCCAGCCGTGCCACCAGACGCCGGCCAGCAGGGTGATCAGCAGCAGTGCGCCGGCGCCGTAGCGATAGAGCGCAGCGGTCATACGATCACCGCCTGCGCACGCTGAAACAGCGCCAGCCGGTCGGCCTGGCCGTTCAGCCCGCCATTGATGCGGCGGGTGATGGTGGCGAAGTCGCCGCGATCGGCCAGCGTGTTCAGCCCCTTCTGGCTCCAGAACAGCGCCGCCGACCGGCAGGCCAGCTCCGGCTGTTCCAGCAGCTCCGGCTGGCGCAACACGCGGTCATCGCCGAACAGCGCCTGCGACGTCGTGCCGTAGTTGGCACGCCCGGTCACCTGGATCAGGCCGCGCCCCATGAACCGGCGACCGTCACCGGCAACAGTGTTGCCGAGGTCGCGCCGGCCCTCGTAGCCCGACTGGGCGGCGGTCGGCCCCCATAGTTCGCGGGTGTAGCGCAGTTGGCCGGACTCGTGCCCGATCTGCGCCAGGAACGCACGCTGGCGTGCCGGCGTGGTGATGGCGTACTGCGCCATGGCGGCGTTCAGGTGCGGCAGGAATGTCGCCGCCCGGGCGCCGGCTTTCGGATAAACCCGCTTGAGCTGGTCGAGTGTGATGTCTGACATTGGTATCTCCGAAAATGATGAAGCCCCGACTGAGCGGGGCTTCTGAATGGGATGACTTGATTACTGTTCGCTGTCGCCGGCATCGCGCTGGCCACCCAATCTGACGAACAGCAAGCGCTTGATCCAGGCGATGTCTTTCAGCACCGCCATCGCGGCGTCGGCGATCGGGATCAGCAGCACGCCACAGAGCATGCCGGCGAAGCCAGTACCGCCCGGGCCGAGTGCCCAGATTTCTGAGGTGGCCACGCCGCCGAAATACGAACCACCGGCCGACACGGCCAGCAGCATGCTTTTTTCCGGCCAGGCACGGCCGCGCAGGTTCAGCAGCAGGAACAGCGATCCGACGAAGGCTCCGACGGCCGCGGTCAGGTGCACCGGCGGCACGGCTGTGGTGGTGGCCGCCTTACCGACCATGGCGGCGACCGCCTGGGCGGACAGGCCGGCCAGGGCGGCGGATACCGCGGCGACTATCAGACTGCGGAACGCAATCAGGGCGCCGAATCCGACGACGACAGCGATCAGGAATTGCCACGCACGGCGGCGGATATGGGTCATACGGTTCCCTCGGACGAAAAAACCCCGCACACGACGGGGATGGATTCAGGACAACAGTCAGGTCGCCGGGTGCGGATCGCCACCGAACGCAGCCGGGCCGAATGCCCGTACCGCGGCTGCATACAGCGCGGCACACCAGGCCGGCATGCCGGCTGCGCGCAACATGTCGTGGAACAGCGCCACGGTCGCGGCCCGGGTCACCGGCACATCGGCGGCGAACTGGCACAGCGCGTCATGCACCAGGCTCGGATAGAAGGTCGGCGGCCGGCCGTCGATGCCGGGCGGACCATCCGGCGTCCCGAGCCACAGACCGCCCGGCACACGCCAGGCGGGGCTGCAGCCGTCCCAGGCGTAGCCGGCCGGAATGGTCAGCGCGCCGTCGCCAATCCGCAGCCACTCGTTGCAAAAGCAAATCCCCGCGAGGTGCGGGGATTTGAGGGTGTAGGCCGTATCGAGCCGATAGCGCCAGGTCACCACGTCACCTCCTGCACCTGGTCCAGCGTCCCGGCGGCAGCAATGCGGTCCTCGGCGGCCTGGCGACGGCCGATCAGCGCACCGGACGCCAGCGCATAGGCACTGGCCTTGGCCTGCACCCGCTCGGCCAGCACAGGCACGGTCAGCCCGCGCGCGCCGGCAATCGCCGACAGCAGCGGCGTGTCGGCCTCGGCATCGTGCGCCAGCGCCTCGGCCTCACGTACCTGCTGCGCCCAACTGGTGACCTCGCCGTCCGGGTAGCTGGCGGCCAGCGCGGCCAGTGCTGCGCTGCATGCGGCATTGATGCGTGCCAGTGCCGCCTGTCGAGCCGCATCGAGCAGCGCGTCGTCATCCGGCGCCAGCGCGAGCTGACCGAGGTACTCGGTATCAGCCATCGCGCAGGCCGGAATTTCCGGCGGCCGGCCGGCCGGGGTCACGGCGACAAAATAGCCGTCGGCACGGTAGTCGGTCGGCACCGTCCAGACATCGACGGCGGCCGGGGCGGCGAGACGCGGCAGGGGCAGCAGAGTCTCGCCGAGGATCAGGGTATGGTTTTCAATTTTCATGGGTCAGACCTTTGCGAGACGAGTGCCGGCGAGCCCGGTTACCGCCGATTCGGATTCGATGATGCTGAGATGGAACAGGCCATCACCCGCACCGCCGCGGGCATGGCCACCGTGATAGGCGATGCAGACGGGATTTTGGTAGAAGAGGTCTCCAGAGCTGCCGTTGGCAGCCAGCTCGTCTCCGGTAGCTGGTAAAAAACAGATCGACAGGTCATGGAGGGCACCACTGTCGATTGAGAATGTGGCTGGATAGGTTCCACTGCGTGGTGCGGTCTGACCGGTAGTCTGATAGGTTTTGTTACCGTTCCTGTCCCAGACCATGTATCTGGAATTCGCGTCGGTCCGAAGTCCGTCGACTATCTGCCAGATGTTGCCCCACAGGCCCACGATGCCGCGCCAAGTTGCCTGCGCCACGAGAGAATTATCGACTGCCTGTGTGGCCATTTCGTTGACGCAGCCTTGACCGATCAGGGATTGGCTGTCAGCGCCCCCCATTTCGATCAGAGCCAGCAACTGGATCGCCGCCAGTTGGTAGATATTCCACAGACCAAATCCGGTTACACCTCCTGTGTTACGTGCTACGGCCCTGGCCTTCAGGGTCAGGGAGGCGAGGTCCACCGCCGGCGCCACGCCAGCGACCGAGCCGAGCTTGGTGCCATCCGTCGTGCCCTGATACTTGCCGACCCAGAACTGCGCGACCGGCGCCCCATCGACCATGAACGCCGGGTGCAGCGTGTAACCGGGCAGCGGCTGGTCCGAGATCGACCAGAATCGACGCCCCGCATATGGCCCTGCGGCCAGCGTGCCGGCCTTCACATAGAACGCCGGGATGCGGACCATCGCCTGCCCGTCGATCGTCACGCTGCTGATGGCGCCATAGATCGGGTGCGTGTTGAAAAACGACGCATCCGTGACCCGGTCATTGCCGTTCTCGTCGATGCGCCGCCAGGTCCCGGCTCCGCCGCCGGTCTGGGCCAGCACGATGCCGATCACGTTCGCAAACTGGGTTTTGGTGGTGATCCTGATTTCATTCGACCAGTCCGACCAGCCCCGGGCTGCTCCCTGGTGGCGCACGCGCAGGAAATAGCTGTTCTGGCCGGGCTGCAGTTTGCCGGCCGGGGTCACGACCGACGTTTTGTTGACGGTATCGGTCCCGCTGTCCCAGACCGGCGCCGCATAGCTGCCGGCCGCGCTGCGGATCTGCCACTGGCTGGCCGTATGGGTGTCGGTCGCGACCGACACCGCGAACGGGCTCGATGCCAGCGTCGGCTGTTCGGGGATGTCGACCGCGTTCATGGCCGGGCCGGTCAGCGTCGGCGTGGCGACGTAGACGAACGACGCAGCGGTGGTGAACGCGCTGGCGGCCGACCAGTCCGACCACAGGCCGGCCACGTCACGGACACGGGCGCGCACCTGATAGGTTTTACCGACTGCCAGCACGCCGGCCGGCAGCGGGTAGGACAGCCCGGCCGGCAGTTCGCCGGAGTCGTGCAGCACCGCCGCAAAATCCGCCGTCGCCGACACCTGGAACTGCACCGCCGCCTGGGCATTTCCGGCCGGGCTGCTGTAGCCGGCCAGCGCCAGCGTCGGCCGCTCCATAATGCCGGTGGCCGCGGCGGCCGGCGCGCTGATCACCGGGGTAGCGGGACGCTGGGACGGGTTGATGAACCCACCGAGGCCGGTCGGCGCACCGAGTGCGACCAGATGCTGAATCGTCATCGGCTCGCCGCTGATGTCGAGGCGCAGTGCGCCGTCGCCACGCATCGGCAGCATGTATTCGTAGTCGGCAAATCCGGCCGGCACGCCATCGCCCTGGCGACGCACCGACCAGCCGCACTCGCGCCAGGTCGTCTGGTAGGCATCGCGATAGTAGAGCCGCGCCTCGCCGGCATTCAGCGTGCGGCGCAGCACGACGGCGCCGCCGTCGAGGTCGGTGCCGATATTGATCGGGCGGCTCAGGTAGAGGTCGCCAACGGCGGCCACCGCGTTTGCGGCACCGCGCACGTCGAGGCTCGACCGCGACAGGGTCGCGCCGGCCGCCCAGTCTCGGCTGAGGTTGGCGCTCAGGCGCAGGCGGGTCGCCGACAGGATGGCCGACACCAGGACCAGAGCTGCAGTGCCGCCAGCATCAGCCAGCACATAGTAATCACCGACGCGCAGGCTGGCGGTACTGGCCACATCGAGCGAGTCGTCACCATTGACACCACCGGTCACCGGGACCGGCGCGAGATCGATCAGCGTATAGCCGGGCGTGAACAGCTCGAATGCGACGCGGTTGCCGCGATACAGCCAGTCGAGGCTGACCGCGCGCTGGACAGCCACGCTGCTGGTCGCCTCGACGCCCGACACGCGCGCATCGAGCTCGCCGACGCGGGTGTCCGTGCTGTCGCTCAGCGACGCCAGGGTGGCATTCAGATAGGCGTCGTTGTCGAGCAGCGCCTGATGGGTCGGATTCCAGGTATCCGGGTGGGCGACGCTGCTGGTGGTCAGCGCCGGCAGCGAGGTCGTCAGCGCCGGGGCGTCGGACGGGGTCAGCGTGGTCTGGGTCATGGTGCCTCTCAGTATTCAAAAACGAGTTCGACCTCGAACTCGGTGTCGGGCTCGAACGATTTGGGGGCCAGCACGCGGCGGCCCATCAGCGTGCCGTCGGCGGTGAACACGCCGACCTCGCGCAGTGTGTTGCCGCCGGCCGCCTCGCCGGTCAGGACGCCGGACGCGATCAGCGTCGGGCCGTCGACCTGTGTCGTGACCGGTACGCGCACGAACTCGTCGCCGAGCGCGAAATCGGTCTCCGGCTCATACGGTCGGTCGCTACGGCCGAATGCCATCCACGCGGTTTTCGGAATGGCGGTGCCGGCGGCCGCGGCGAGTGCGACCTGGTGCCGATACGTGTGCGAAACGGCGATAGCCTGTTGAGCCATCAGATGGCCTCCGTTGTAGTGATGCCATTACGGCGAATGGTCAGGGTGCCGGTGAACCACAGCCCCGGCTGGCCGGTCTCACCGCCGAGCAGCCACGTGCCGTCGAGCCGTGGTGCCGCGATGCGGTCCAGCGTGGCGTCGCCCAGCGAGCGGCCACTGGCGAGCGGCCAGCCGCCGCCGAGCGTGGATTCGGACAGTCGGGCGCGGCCGTTGAGCCGGGCGAACCTGCCGCCGAGCGTGACCGTGCGTGTGCGCGACCCGCCGAGGCTGGAGCGAATACGCTGGCGCAGGCGGGTGTGCAGCGACATCGCGCCGGCATTGAGCGGCCGGCCGGTCGGTGTGCGTCCGTGCAGGCGGCGGCCGTCGAGCGGCCAGCCGGCCAGCATCAGCGGGGCGTCGTCGCCATCGAGCAGCCAGCAGCCGTCGAGCGTCGTGCGGTTGTACGCACTCAGACGCCGGCAGCGGTCGAGGCGGGTATGCACGCGGCCGCGATAGCCGGTCAGGCGGATGCGGGCGTCGAATGCCAGCCGGACCGCCGTGATCAGGGCGACCAGCCGCGACCGCACCGGTGCGTACCGTTCGGCGGTGGCGCGGATGCGGCGCTGCTGCTCGCGCGTCCACTCGCCATCAGCGACATTGAGGCGGATTGAGTACTCAGCCCAGTGGTTAAGTCGGGCGTGGCGGACCAGCGGACCGATACTGGCAGGCGGATCCAGTGTGGAATGGCCATCTGTTAGCCAGTCGCCATTCAGCGTCAGCCCGCCTGCGGCCACCCACGCATCATGGCTGGCCCGCTGTTCGATCAGATCCAGCACCGGATAGCCGATAGTGGCTAACGCCGCCTTGACGGCCCACGGCGTTCCCTTTCGGCGGTGCAGCTGACTGGAGAGCTTGAGCAGTGCCCGCTGTTTTGATTCGGTATCCGCCAGTTCCCAGCCGTCATCCAGCAGGCTGTACTCCTCTGCCAGAATCGGGAGCAGCGAGGCGTCTACATGGTCGATCCAGCGCACAATGACGTCCTGCGGGTCAATGGCAGCCAGTCGGGAGCCCCACATCTGGGCCAGAGCCGCAAATCTTGCATCGGCAGCCAGGACGGCGGGCAGGTCAATCAACGCGTCTGTCATGGTCAGTCCGCCTGCCGCAAGTCGATGCCTGTGCACTGTCGCCAATGCCAGGACTCGCAGGTGCTGAATGACGCCGGCTCGTCCAGCTCAACACGGTGAACCAGCGGCTGCAGCACACCGATGAACTGGCTGGGCACGATGTCCCCTCCCATCTCGCCGGCCATGCGGTCAACCAGGTCCCGGACTGCCGACTCTGCCTGTGCGAGCACGGTGGCCGGATCCGCCCCGGGCCGCAGGGTCAGCCGTCCGCGTACAGCATAGGGTCGGGCAACCGGTGGCACGGTGCGTACCGTATCGCTCAGTACGCGAACCTCGTCAGCGCTGACGCCGCGCTGCACTGCAGCCAGCACGGTCGGACCCGCAGGACCATCAGACGTTAACGGGTACAAGGTCACAATACCGGGATCGTGCGATACCACCGCGACCGAGATCACGTCCGGATGCTGGTTCATGGCCATGATCCGGTAGGCCGGGGCCGGACCGCCGACACTGTAGCTATCGAACGCCAGCAACAGCCGCTGCTGGAGTCGCGCATCGGTCTCGGCGTCGGCGCCACCCTCTGTGGCGCTGGTGTTTGTGACTGTCAGGCCGGCCGGTGCATCCGGCAGGATGCTGACCAACTGACTGATCTGGCCAGGCACATACCCGTTACCGGCCGTCCCGGCGTCCTGCGCCGAGGCCGGCACGCTGACGGTCAGGCGACCGGCCGGCAGCACGGCCGCTGTGCGTGTAACGACTGACACGGCACCGTCCCCGGTGGCGACGACAGTGCCGGCAGGAATCCGGACGGCGGCCGAATGCACGGCTGGCACGCAGAATTCGAGCGTGCAGCCGGCCGCATAGGCCGGCATCCGTTGCATGCCGCGATCCGTCGCCAATTCATCAAGGATTTTGTCTCGGCTGAATCGCACCAGGTTCAAACTGGCGGCATCCTGTACGGCCGAGCGCAGCAAGGATTCCCGGTACGCCATGAAGTCGATCAGCAGCCGTTCCGGCTGTGCCGGGTACAGCGTCTTGCCTGACCGTGATTCGATATCAGCAACCATTTCGGCCACGATGGTGTCGGGACTCCGTTCGATAAAATCAGGTGGCGCGTCCATGGTGGACCTCCGTTGTACGGTTTTCGCGGCCATCGACCGGCCGCCAGTTCACCCGGATGCGCCAATGGCTGCCGTCGTCGCCCGGCGCCAGCGTGATGCCGATGATTTCAATACGCGGTTCCCACATCAGCAGCGCGGCCCGGACGTCGCCGACCACATGGGGCAGGGCGGTCTCGATAGGGGCGTCGATCCACTGCCAAGCATTGCAGCCGAACAGCGGCTCCAGCGGCACATCGCCCGGACGGGTGCCGAGCAGGATGCGGATGCACTGGTCAATGTCGTCCAAGTCCTCGACGACCGCACCCTGTTCGCCCAGCGCCAGTGACCAGTCGGCGGACTGGATGTTTGCAAGAATCATGTGAGTTTCCGTTTCTTCGCCGCCGCACTGGATTCGGCATGGGTACGCAGCCGCTGGCCGGTCACCGAGACGTCCCAGCCGCTGCTGCGGGTGATGTTGTGGCGGGCTTCCGACAGCAGGTAGTCGCCGTCGGGTTTGCCGAGGCAGGAGATGTTCAGCGTGTTGCCGGACAGCAGGCGCGGGTCGCCGACCAGCGTGAACTCGCCTTCGACCGCTTTCAGGTTCTTGTCGCGCAGGGCGGCTTTTGCCATAGCGACAGCCTGCTGCTTGCTCTCGGCCCGGGTGTTCAGCTTCAGGGTGTCGGCCTTGTCCTCGATGACCTTGTCACCGCGCTTGCGCTTGGTGGTTTTGGCCTGCTCAGTGTGCTCGACCAGCTTGCGGGTTTTCGGATCAAGGTAGGTGACCGACACGCTCTTGTAGGTGGCGTTGGTCTTGTCGCGGATACGGTAACTTTTCAGTTGCTGGCGCTGGCTGATGGTCAGTACTGCGTCGCGGTCGTCGACCGCCGACAGCGGCGCGACGAACAGTTGCTCGCCGCGTACCGACACCATGTGGCCGTACTGCTCGGCGATCCGCTTCAGGAAGCCGAGGTCGGTTTCCTGATTCTGGGTCAGCCGTTCCAGCTGCACCGGTTCCGGGTCGCCGACCAGGCTCAGGCCATTGCGCTGTGCAACCTGGCGCGCGACGCTGGCCAGGGTCTGGCCGTTGTAGGCCCGGGTCTGCCGGGTCCGTACTGCGCGGGTGATGCCGGACGCGATGGCCTTGATCGACACTTCATCCGGCGGGCCGCTGAGTTCGCACTCGTCGACCTCGAAGGTGCCGCACGGCAGCATGGCTTCGCCGGCGTAGCCGAAGCTGGCAACGATCCGGTCGCCTTTCTCCGGGTACCAGCCATGGGTCCAGCGGCCGTGGCTGTTCTCCAGCACGATTTCCAGTTCGTCGGCTTCGCCGCTGCGCTTGTCCTGGTAGACCAGGCGGATGAAGTCGCGGCTGATGTCGGCGGTGATGTCGCGGCCTTCGTAGCGAATGAAAAAGACCAGGCGTCGCGGCCCGGTCTTGTGGGTGGTCACCGTTTCCATGGTGGCAGTTCTTCCTTGCTCAGCATTGGCTCGTCGTCCTCCAGCACCGGAATTCGCACCGTCAGACCGGCGCCCAGTGTCGGCAGCAGGCGCAACTGCGGATTGGCATCGATGATCGGGTTCATCAGCGCCGCGTCGCCGTAGTAGTGCCAGGCCAGCAGGTCCCAGCGGTCACCGTCACGGGTCAGGTGTTCCAGATAGTCCATGTCAGTTCCGGGTGATTTTGGTGAATTCGACCCCGTCCTTGTTCTTGATAGTGGTCGTGCCGGGGCGGGTGACCTTGGTGCCGGTTACCTTCTTGCTCCGGCCTTTCTTGCGAGCCGGCGCCTTCTGTTTCTTGCGCGCCCTGGCCGCTTCGACCGGCACTTGTGGCTCGACGTATTCGATCAGGCTTACCGAAGCGGATACCGAGGTCAGTTTGCCGAAGCGGGTGGCGGTCTGTCCGGTCACGCGCAGTTTCTCGATCACGAACTGGCCTTCGACCACGCCGTTGCCCCAGATCAGCGGCATGGCTTCGGCCGCCAGCCGGGCGTCATCGAGCCGTTTCAGTTCGGTAGCCGGATCGCAGTAGTAGTCGTGGAACGCCAGTTCGATGCTGATCTCGTCCAGCTCGTCGCCGGTGCGCTGCAGGATCGGCTTGCCGTCCAGTACTTCATGCCGGGCGAACTTGGTCGCCTTGTTGACCTCGATGCCGTCGAAGTAGGTGATCAGCTTGAACTGGATCGTGCCCAGCAGTGCAAACATGGGACCTCCTTAATAGGCGGTACGCGCCTTGTTCTCTACCGCCTGGTTGACCAGGCGCAGGAGCTCGTCGCGGTGTGCGTTGAGCATGGCTTTGAACTTCTCGGCCGTGCCCGGAATCGGGTCGCCCTGGATGGTCAGTGACGGGTTGTAGGTCAGGTTGACCTGCGGCACGACGGTCTTGCCCGCCGGTGGTGTGGCGCCAGCCTGCTGCCGGGCGGCCGGGTTCAGCGGTACCGGAGCCGGTACTGGTCCAGCTGGCGCCCCCAGCCCGGCTGCACGCGGTGCCGTCACCGGGGGCGTGCCGGTTCTGGCAAGGGGCGTGGGTTCGCTGGCCGCCAGTTTGCCGCCGGCGTAGGCGCCGAGCTTCTGACCGGCAAAGGTGCCAATGGCGCCGCCGATCAGCCCGCCGAGCGCCATGCCGATCGGGCCACCCAGCGCACCAATCAGGGCGCCGGCCTTGGCACCGGCCAGTCCGCCTGCGAGGCTCCCCGCAGCGCCGCCATAGCCGGCACCCTTGTCCTTGCTGGTCTTGGCGTTCTGGTAGGTGTCGTATGCCTGATACATCGAGGCGCCGACGGCCAGCAGCCCGCCAGCGTTACGTCCGAGGAAGCGGCCTGCAGTCTTGATCCCGCCGCCAAGCCGCGACATCCGGCTACGGCCAGTGGCGGCAGGCTTCCGCTTGCCGCCTCCGCCGTCAGGTCCACCGGCATCGAAGCCGCTGCCAGGCCAGTTTGTGACCCAGACGCGCTGAACCGCCATGCCGGCCGCCGCTTCAGCGGCCTTGCCGGTTGCGCCCCCTTTCTTGCCGAACAGCCCGCCGATTTTTGCTAGCGGACCGAGTGCATAACCGGCCAGCCGGCTGACGGTACCGAGCGTGACGGCGACAGCACCGCCGACCAGCAGCAGTCCGCCAAGTCCGCCTGCCGCCAGGCCGGCGGCCTTGGCCAGCTTTGGATGCTCGGCAATAAACGTGGTCAACTGACTGGACGCTTCACCCAGCCACTCGGTGACCGCTTTCAGTTCCGGCGCCACCTGGGCACCGAAGGCGGCCAGCGAGTTGGTGAAGGCGCCGGTCGCGGCATCCCACAGGTTCTTCAACGTACCGAGCTGCAGATTGACGCGAGCCTGCAGATCGGCTTGCCGGGCCATTTTGTCCACGGTCTCGTTATAGCCGTCGGCTCCCTTCTCGATCAGCTTGGCCAGCACCCGCAAGGTCTCAGCTTCGTCACCGAAAATGCTCTTGAGCGCCTTCAATCGATCGACTGTGTTCAGCTTCTTCAGCTTGTCGAGCTGAGACATCAGGTTTGCCATGCCGCCGAATTCACCCTTGCCATCGGTGAAGTCGAGCTTGATCCCCTTTTTTGCCAAGCCGGCATTCGCCTTGGCGACCTTCTGTACATCCATGCCGAGCTGAATGGTCTTGCGTAGCGCGTTACCTGCGGCTTCACCCTGCATGCCCATCTGGTCGAACATGACGGCGAACGGGGCCATATCCTGGGCGGCCTTGGCGCCTTTCACGCGCATGGTGTCCATGGCAGGTGCCATGTTATTAAAGAACGCCAGCATGTTTCCGTCGTTGACGCCGAGATAGGTCGCCCGCTGGATGGTATCCATCAGGCCCATCATGTCGCCTTCGACCGTGCCGGTGGCGTCCTGCATCTTGGCGACGAATTCGGCAGCCTGTTCCGGTGGTTTCTTCAGCATGACACCAAGATAAGCCGACGCCTTGCCGACACCGCCGAGGATGGCGTCGTAGCTGATGCCCTGCTTGACAAGCTCGGACATCATGTTCTGGAAGTCGGCAGTGGTACCCGGCAGTTTGTCGCCGAGATCGGTCGCCAGCTTGTTGATCTTGCTGAAGCGGGCATCGAGCTCGCCGCCGGCGCCGAGCATCGCTACCTTGAGGCCGACCGAGGCGTCCTCGGCATCGGCAAAGGCTGCGATCGGTTTCTGCATCATGCCGGACAGCAGGGCGCCGTCGCCCATGGCCTTGCTGCCAAGGCGGTCCAGCCGGTCGGAAAACGCATTCATGCGCTGATCCAGCCGGCTGATGGCACCGATCGACTTGCCTGCGGCCGAGCTGAATACCCCCGACATCTGGTCGACGGCTTTCAGTACGATGCCGAACTGGATCATATCCATGGAGGCCCCCTAAAGAAAAAACCGCCTGACGGCGGTTTGCAGATAGAACAGAGCCGCGATGGAGGCAAACCATCGGGCCCTGGGTTTACACGGGTGTGCGTCGATCCTTATGGCACCAGAGAGGTCGGCATGTCCTTATGGGCAACCGTGACGCGGATCTGCTTGTCTGTGATTTTGGCGTGATAGTACACACGCTTGTTACCAAACTCTTCGACACGAGCAAATTGCTTGCGCCCTTTGCCGTCAGTGACAGTTTCAGCCAAACGCTCCTGCATCCATGCCGCCGGGGTGACTTTGGACTGCATTTCCGGGCACGCCACCTTAAGCACGGCGAGTAGCCTGGCCATGTTCTTGAGCATAATCGCCTCCTCGCCGCCAGCCGGGATCAGCACCGAAACCAGAGTCAGGTCGTCACTGTCGCCGAGCAGTTCTATCCGGGCCTGAGGTCGCAGTTTGATTGCAAGAGTAGGGACACCGTCCTTTTGGGTGCCATGCTGGTAGCCCTCAGCGTAGCTATCGACCGCCGCCTTGATTGTGGCTGTCGAGATGCCGAGAGTAGGGATGTCTGCCGGCCCGGCGGATTTCTCGGCATCGGCCACGGCATTTGCGGGGCGCTGCAAGGTCCATATCACCATGGCGTCGTCAGTATTGGCAACAATCTCCACACCATTGATCTCGCGGCGTTTGGCAGCGGTACCACCGTCACCTTTCCCCGCCTCAATCAGGGCATCAACCTCCCGGCCGTCGCCGCCAGTCAGCACGGCGAGGGTCTGCTTTGCCATGGTTTTAACAGCCGTGTTGTCTTGCTCAGTCCCTGCGTCCCTGAATTGATCGAAGGCAATCACAATCTGCTCGATGCGCTTATCGCCATCCAGCTCGATTTGGAAGCCCGGTTTGCCATCCGGCAGATACAAATGGCGAACTTCCTTGCGCCCCTTCGCATCGACATCCTGCTGCACCTTGCGCGGAGCCACACCTGGAGCCGAGACAATGGCGTCGCGTTGCCAGTTCGGCTGTTTGAAGTTCTGAGCTTCCTCTCCAGAGCACCCGATCAGGATGAGCAACAGGAATGCAGCACCGAACCACTTCATGACATTTCCCTAAAAAGCAACACGATAGCCTTACCCCGGCGGCCTGTTCAAGTGATTGTGATAGGCAACCGCCTGCCCGCACCAGAAAACCAGCTCGGCGGCAGGCAGTGCATCCACTTCGGCCGCCGACCAGCCCGTTGTCGCAATCAGATGCATGAAACTGAGGAGATCGGGCAGCTCTCCCACGTTCAGTTTCCCTCGACGAGCCCCTGCAGTCGGGCGACGTCGGGCGCCGGCATGTCGTCGAGGTCCTCTACCACGATCGGCTTGCCGTCTAGGGTCGTCAGTTGGGCGATCATGGAGAACAGGAAGTCGTGGCCGACCTCGGCCTGCATGCGGCGTGCCAGACGGATATGGCGACCCATCGCCGGGGCCACCACAGCGCGGCGGCCGTCTCTGAGCAGGATGCCCGGCTGTTCGGATTTAGTCCCGGTTGTCTGTTCGGTCGTTTCGTTCGTACGGGTGCTCATGATTTAAATCCCCAGAATGCTGCGCAGGTTGGCCAGCAGATCTTGGCCACCAATGACCATGATCTGGTTAATGACGTCGATGTTCACCAGCTCTTTTTTGCCGACGACTTGCTTGATCGCATGGACGGCAAATTTGTTCGGAACCTCGATTGATTCGCCGCTCTTGTGCTCGCCCAGACCGAATGATTTCGGTACGACGGTGACGTGGGTGACGACGGCCTCTTCGCTGCTGATGGCGCCGCTGGCGTCAAAGGTGCGCTTGACCGAGCGGATCATCAGGGCGGTGGCGGCACGCGGATTGAACACGGAGCCGGCCAGGCCGCTGTCGTAGCTGCGCCAGCTGATTTCCATTTCCATTTTGTCCACGCCGCCACCCGGCAGTTCGATGACGCCGATGCCGCCGGTTGGCTTGCGCTCGGTGGTGCGGAACTGGATTTCGGGCAGCTTGACTGTTTCGGCGGCGCCGAAGTAGCTGGTGCCGTTGACGTAGACCACACCTTCCCGGATTTCTTCGAGGATCATTGGCTGCCTTTCAGGCTGACCAGGTATTCGCTGGTCAGTTCGCTTTCAAACGTGCCGCGCTCGAATGGCGGCGGCGGGGTGAATTTGTAGCTGAAGACGGCGTGACCGTTGGCCAGTTCGGTTTCCGTCTGCCGGGCCGGGTCGAACCAGCACACGCCGCCGAGAACGGCCTCGTCGCCCTTGAGCTTGCTCAGGAACTTGTTGGTTGACTCGGTGATGATGTCGATCAGCGCCTGGTTGAAGGGCCTGTCTGCGTACTGCAGTGCGTTGTAGCGCAGCGATTCGTCGATGACATCCTGGGTACGGGTGACCGGAATGAAGGTGGTCAGCCCGGTCTCGCTCGGCCAGTTTGCGCAACGGTTGCCCCAAACGCGGAAGCCGCTGCCGAACGAGTTGAACACAGTCACGATGCCGGCCTCGTTCAGCAGATTGACGTCGCTCTGGGCATCGTCAATACGCGCCGATAACTCGAATTCGAGACCGACGATGCCCTTGATTTCGGTATTGGACGGGCTCCACCAGTAGCCCTTTTCGAAGTCTCGGGCAGCCATGACGCCGGCCAGCCGTGCCGAAAGCGGCTGCAGGCGGTTGCTGTCGGTCGATCGGTCGTAGACCTTGACGTGCGGGTAGCAGAGGATGGCTGCCCGGCTCGACGTGTTGAACGGCGAGTTGGCGACCGTCGGGCCGCGCATGGCGATAGCGACGGTGCGGCTGGTGCCGATCGGCGCATCGATCAGCGCCTTGGCACCGAGCCTGGCACCCCAGGCGGTCAGTTCGCCGGACACCGAGGCCAGGCTCGCGTAGCCGGGGGCGATCAGGATCTTCGGGAAGAAGCCGAATTTCTGGAAGGTGTCGTCGAGCAGCTTCATGCCGCTGCGCTTGCCTGTCATCGCATCAATGGCGCCAATCAGGTCACCCGGTGTAACCAGGGAGGGGTCCGCATGACTGTAGTCGAGCCTGACCGTCGTGGCACCGGCCGGGATACGTCCACCGGGCAGCCGGTCGATGGTGCCGCTGACCGCATCTACGCTGTAGTCGGCGCCGGCTGTGTAGGGGGCCGAGCCGTCCGCCGGATGCACGACCAGGTCGGCGATGGCCGGATGCGCCGTTTTCAGCCGGCCGGTCGCCGCGTTGAACTGGGCGGACTCGTTGGTGACCAGCGATTTGTGGATAGACGGATCCAGCACGTTGATGACGATGACGGTGCCGGCACCCTGGGCATAGATGGCGTCCAGGGCGTCGGGCACGCTGAATCCGCTCAACAGCGGACCGAATGCCGCAGCATCCCCGTCATTCAGGCACAGGGTCGGTTCGTTGACGGGGCCGGTTGGTGCGCAGCCGATCAGGCCGATGACCGCACTTTTGACCACCTGGACGGCGCGCGGGCTTTTGTCGATGCGAATGGTTTCCACACCGTGCAGATAATTAGCCGGCATCGGGAATGCTCTCCGTGACAGGTTGCAGATGGCCGAGTTTCACCAGACGACGAACAGCATCGCTGTCTGCGGGCAGGTCGTATTCCCCGCCGTTGACCAGGACGACTTCGCCCCGTTCGGGTACGTCCAGCCCCGAAACCGGGCCGGTATAGCGGTATTTCATGGAGACTCCTTGAAATTGGGTGGCTGCACCTGGCCTTCCCATTCGAGCCGGACCAGACGCGGCCCGGCTTCGGGGTCTTCCAGATGCAGAACGGGTACAGGGCAGGACAGCGTCAGGAACGAGACCCAGACGCCATCGAGCGGCTCGGGCACGCTTTCCTCTTCGAGCTGCAGCCGTCCGGCTGCGCCGGCCGGCAGGAATCCGGTCAGCAGGTAGCGCGCCGAGTCGATCAACCCGTGCAGGCCGCCATCCTGACGACGGTGGCGGTGACGCAGCAGCAGTTGCCAGATCTGGCGCCGGGACTCGATGCTGCCGGTTGTGCTCGGCTGCGGCCGTCCGTTCAGGCCCGCGTAGTAGACGCAGATCTGGCCGGTTGCGAACGGCCTTGCGATTCCCTCGACGGTGTCCGGGAGCGGGATGACTTCAACCGCGTCCGGCAAGGAGTCGCGCAACCGCCGGATCAGGCTGTCCTCGATCTTGTTGAGCATGAGCAGAGTCCAAAATGTCGGAGAGCCGGACCTCGATCAGCTTGCCGTCGCCGACATGACGCACGCTGCGCACGTGGAAACGGCCGGTTTCCCGGCCGTCTTCGGCGATGGTCAGGACCTCGGCCCGGCCCGAATCGACCGCAGTCTTGAGCCCCGTAAAGGCGCGGGCCTCGGCGGTCAGTACGAAGTCGGTGATGTCGAAGCGGGTGTTGAGACCATCGCCCGGGGCGTCGATGCCGATACCCCGGGTCGGTGATTCGAACAGGACCGGCTGGCTGTCAACCGGCTCGCCGCCCAGGGACGGAGCCCAGCTCGCCGTGGCGCCGAAGGTGTCGGCCAGTTCATTGAAGGCGGCGGCCTGCTCATCCGCCCAGGTCATGCCGGGACCTCGGGGTTGTTAGGATCCGTGCCGGGATCATCGGCCGGCGCCGGCTTCCCGGAGAACTTGCCCGCCTTGCCGACTTTCTCGGCCAGGCCGAGCTCGTCGACCAGCCGGCGTGCTTCGTCGTCACTGACCTCAATCAGCTCGCCGGCGACGGCGACGCCATTTTTGTGCTCGTAGCGGCACAGCAGCGTGATTTTCATGGCGGGCTCCTTACAGCACGGTGGCCGACAGCGAGGCGTTGATGCGGTACGGCACCACCAGCGGCGCGGACTGGGTCAGCAGCCAGCGCACCGACGGGTCTTTTTCGACCCAGCTCTTCGGGAAGTAGGGCAGCGGCTGGAAGCCGGCTTCTTCGTCACGGATGACGCCGAAGGCGCGGTAGCCTTGCAGGCCGTCGGCCGACGACAGCAGCACGCTGCCGATCGGCAGCATCGGTTTTTCCTGGTTGTCGACCGGGTCGACGTACCAGTCGGCGTAGGTGTAGATGTCGAAGCCGTCGATGCTGCCCATGAACTTGCCGCCGTCGCCGGCCGCGGCCGGGGTCAGTCCGCTGATGTTGCCGTTCAGGCTGTTCCAGCGTTCCTTGACCGCCGGGTTGTCGCGGAAGCGCTTCCACGCGTTCGGGTCCATGACGACTTCGCTCGGGTAGACGCCCGATTTCTGCGCCACCAGCAGCGCCCAGTCCTGCAGGTCGTCGAGCGGATTGACGCCGTTGTCGGACCACTTGCTGCCCGTGCCCTTGACCACGCGCAGCGCCGGGTCGCGCTGGAAGTCGATCAGCTTGGCCGGGTATTTCTCGCCGACGATGGTGTACTTGCCGTCGATCATCGCGCGGGCGGCCATCCATTCCTGGCGGCGGTCGATCTGCATGACGTGGTCGGACAGCGTGCGGGCCAGATTGGCCTGAACACGTTGTTCCGGGCTCATCACGCCGCCGATCTGCTCGCCGATGGCGCGGCGCATCGCGTCATTGGCGTTGAAAGGGGTCTTCGTTTTTACGTAGGCCGGCTTCAGGGAAACGACCGTGCTGCCTTCGCTGGCGATGACCTTGCCGGCGCTCAGCGGCGAGACGAACGGCGCAATCGTGCGCCGGCCGTGTTCGACCTCGAAGTGAATTTCTTCGGTGGTTTCGCGCTGTTCCAGTTTGAAGAAGCTGTTCAGCAGGAACAGCTTCGGACGCTTGAGGTTGGCGACGACTTGCGCCAGTACGGCAGTGGTAAAGATATCCATGAGGGGCTCCGGTCAGTCGAGGTAAATGCCTTTGGCGCGCAGCGGCTCGAATACGCTGGCGAGGCTGTGGCCGGTGCCGAGTGTCAGTGCCTGGCTGTTGAACGGGCCAGTGAAGTAGGCCAGCGCGTCGGTGTCGCCGGCGCTGGCATCCACGTCGTGGGCGAGGATCAGGTCGGGTTTTTCCGAGCCGTCGCTGGCGGCGGCCAGTGACAGCAGAACTTTCTTGCTGGCGGTGATGGTGCCGAGCACTGCGCCGGCGGACAGGGCCTGACCGGCGAGGACGACGACCGGTTTCAGGTGGGCGCTGGCGGCGTCGCCCGACAGCAGGGCGACGGGCTGGTAACTGCCTTCGGTTTTCAGTTGGGCGTGCATGGTGGTCCTTAAGCGAGGGCGGCGATGGCGGCACCGAGGCTGGCGGCGGTTTGAGCCGGGTCCTGTTCGGCCTGGCCGCCGGCGCCGACCTGCGGGTTGCCGAGCGCCTGCATGGCGCTGACGAACGGATTGGCCGGGGCCGGCGCGGCGGCGCTGGCCTGCGGCGTGACGTCGAGCAGGCCGGCCGCAGCGGCCGCGTCCATGTCGGTGGTCAGTGCGAGCTTGCGCGCCAGTGCTTCGCGGCCCTGGGCCTGCGGCAGGTCGAGGATGGCGGCGATGCGGGTGCGTTCGGCCGCTTTGGCGTCGGCGGCGATGCTGGCGTTGAGTGCTGCGTTGTCGGGTTGTTGTGCCTGGGGATCCATCTGGGTGCCTTTCATGAAAACAGAGGTGTGCGGACTGGCCGCGTCGGAGAGCATCGACACCACGTCGTCCAGCGACGCGATACCGTCTGCAAAGCGGCCGGCCACCGCGTCATCCGCGTTGAGCAGGCCGGCCTGGGTGTCGATGACCGCCTGGCGGTCGAGCTGTCGCCCGATCGCCACGTGGTCAACGAACATGCCGTAGATCCGGTCGATTTCGTGCTGCATGCCGGCGCGGGTCGCATCGTCCAGGGGGGCGTGGGGCGAACCGGCGGCCTTGCGTTCGCCGGCGAAGATCGGGGTGTAGACGTAGCCTTGCGTGGCGTCGCGCTGGCTCTGGTCGACGTGCATGGCGATGACGCCGACGCTGCCGACCATGCCGGTGCGCGGCAGGTAGATCCGCTCGGTCGCGCAGGGAATTGCGTAGCCGGCGCTGAAGGCGCCTTCGTTCGCGTAGCTCCAGACCGGTTTGCGCTGTCCCATGGCCTTGAGCCGGTCGGTCAGGGCGAACAGGCCGGCGACTTCGCCGCCCGGGCTGTCGATTTCGAGTAGCACGGCGTTGACCTCGGGATCGTTCATCGCCTGGTCGACCAGACTCGCGGTGCGGTCGTAGCTGCTCATGCCGCACAGCGCATCGAGCCAGCCGCCGCGCTGCACGAGCGGGCCGAACACCGGGATCAGGGCGACGCCCTTGCCGACGACTGCGTATGGCCTGCGCGCAGGCTGCTCGCCGGTACCCGACCGGCCGCCACTGCTTGCCTCGGACCGCCAGGCGAGCCCGCCGGCCAGGGCCGCAGCCATTGCCTGATGCAGGGCCTCGGCCTTGTCGGGCAGCAGCATCAGCGGGGCGTTGTACAGCCGGCCGAGCAGGCGCGCGTATTTCAGGTCGTGGGGCTGCATTTCAGCATCCCCCGTTCGATCTGGCGTCGGCGGCGGGCGACTTCGCGCGGCCCGCCGCCGACGGGGCGGCCGGTGCTGTACAGCGTGATGACGGGCGCCGTGGCCGGTCGGTGCAGGCGGAACCGCTCGGCCAGACGGTGGAACAGCGAGCGCAGGCGGGTGAGGATGCGCATGGCGATCTCCCATAAAAAAGCCGCCCGGGGCAGGCGGCTTGCAGTGGTGAAGAGGGTCAACGGGCGCTGAGCCAGTCCTCGGCAGACAGGTCATCGTCGGCCGGCAGGTAGCGCTGGCCGGTCAGCGTGGCGAGGTAGCCGCTGGCGCGAACCTGTTCGCCCACGCGCCAGTGCAGTTGCAGGGCCAGGGCCCGGCTGGCGGGCCAGTCGGCGCGGGCAATGAGCTTGCCGTCGCGGGCGTCGTTGAGGGCTTGTTCGAATTTCATGGCATGTCTTTCCTGTTGTTATCAATGCCACAGGTATGTTCCGCAGGGGGGCGCGTACGGCCTCAGCCCGGCGGGTCGGTCTGGCTGCCGGCACCGTTCTCCTGGTGGCGGTGACCGAGGAACGATTTGCCGCGGGCAACGAAGTCGGCGAGGGTTTCCACCAGGCCGTTGAACACGGCCTTGCCGCCCGCGCCGCCGCCCTGGGTAATGCCGCCGCCGATTTCCAGGTTGTTGCTGACCTTGACCAGCGGCGCGTCGAGGGTGATGTCGGTCGCGGCCTTGAGGCTGGCAGCGGCCGAGGTTTCGACGCTGATGTCGCTGCTGGTCTTGATCCGCAGCCGGCCGCTGTCGCGGTCGAACTCGAATTCGCTGCCGTCGGCCATCTTCCAGTGCCACAGCGCCGGGTTGCTGGTGGCCGGGGCGTCGACGTCGCTGTAGACCTCGCCGAGCACGACGCCGTCCTCGATGTTTTCGTCGACCACGCAGGCGACCAGCGCGCCTTCGTCCGGCGCGTGGTGTGCCTTGTCACGGTGTGCACGCGGCACGATGACTTTCAGCGGCTGGCTGACCATGCCGTCGAGGTCGTCGAAGCGCACGCAGATGCGGCCGGCGTCGGTCACGCTGACCACGGTGCCGAACTTAAGCAGTGCTGCCTGGGCCTTGTCCGTCATCGGCGCCTTTCACGTTCTGGTTTTCGACAAAGGTCACCGGGGCGACGGCGGCCAGTGAGGCCGGGTCAATGCCGAGTTCGCGCAGCCGGGTGAGTTCCCGCGCCCGCTGTTCGAGCACTTCTTCCCAGTCCAGTCCTTGCTCGGCGCACTCGGCCTCCAGTGTGCTGATGCCGGCGTTCATGCGGATCTGCGCCGCCTGGGCTTCCTTGACCGGGTCCACCCAGCCGCGACCGGGGCCGATCCACTTGCTGCGGCAGTAGGCCGCGCGGTGTTCATAGAAGCCGGGGGCGTCGATCAGGCCGGCATTGACCGCTTCTTCCAGCCACAGCTCGTAGCACGGCTGTGCCCAGTAGTCGGCCAGCTTTTCGCGCCGGCCACGGAAGGTGCGCCAGGCTTCCAGCAGCGCGGCCCGCGCACTGGAGTAGTTGGTCTTGCTGAAGTCCTTCAGCAGCAGCTCGTAGGGCAGGCCCATCGATGCGGCGATATGGCGCATGACGGCGACGGTGAATGCCTCGAATTGTGCGGCCGGCCGCGCCGGCATGAACGGCGACATTTTCTCGCCCGGGTACAGCGGGATGATGGCGCCGGGTTTCAGCCGGGGTCGGCCGCGGTTGCGCTTGCGGATTTCCTTGTCCATGCCTTCTGCCGTGCCGCCCATCAGCTCGAACAGGTCTTCGCTGCTCATCTCGGTTTCGATGAACGCGGCCATCATGGCGTTGATCACTGCCGCGTCCAGCTCGGCACCGGAATACTTGTCCAGCATCTTGAATTGCTGGATCACCGCCGAGATGACCGGCTTGCCGCGTGACTGGCCGGAGCGCTCCTTGTCGTGCAGGTGGATCACGCGCCGCCGGCCCCACGCGGTTCGCGCCGGGATGCGCTGCCAGACGCCGGTGTCGCCGATCATCCCCATCAGGTAGTCGCCGGGATGGCTCTGCCGGATGTGATACGCCTGCGGCGCGCCGTAGGTGTCGTGCTCGATGCCGCCGCGCAGGGTAGCGCTGTCCACTTGCCCGCCCGGGTTGCTCAGCCGGTCGGACTCGACCACCTGCAGGCAGGAGGCGAAGCGCGAGCCGGGACGCGGCAGCCACAGCGGCAGCGCCACGGCGTCGCCGTTCATGACCTGCGAGCGGAACATCAGCTCGGTCAGGCCGGCGAAGTTCAGCGTGCAGGCGGCATCGCAATGCGGGCTGTCGGCCCACTCTCGCCACAGCCGTTCGGTGGTGCGCTGCCAGTCCATTGCCCATTCGGCGCTCTGGCCCAGGGCGCGGTAGTCCGGCAGTGCCGACAGTCGCAGGCCGACGCCGACGACGTTGTCGACCAGGGTCTGCACGCCGGCGGCGGCGATGCCGTTGTTCCGGGTCAGGTCGCGGCTGCGTGACACCAGGGTGCCGAGTTCCGGCAGCAGGTCGGCGTCGGCGCTGGCGCGGATCGGCAGCCAACTGGCCAGTTGCTGGCTGGTGGTCGACGCGCCCTGGTGGGACACGGCGCCGAGGCGCGGCATGGGCGATTTCTCCAGCCGTTTTCGGGTGCGTTGTCCCATGTGTGTCCTCTCAGAAGTGGATGTTCAGGGCGCGGCGGCCACTGCCGCGTCCTTCGGCCTTGGCGATGTCGGCCCGCAGGTCAGTGATGTAGCGGTCGAGCTTGCCGATGTCGGCCCGGGTGTAAGTGATGTCGGTACCGCCGCGGCTGATGCGTTCGCGCATCGAGCCGGTCAGCAGTTTGTGGCGCGCGGTTTCGGCCTCGATCAGGCGATTGCGCAGCAGGGTGGTATCCATCAGTCCTCCAGCATCGAGCTTGCTTCCAGCGGCTCGAAGTCGTCGTCGTTGTCTTCGGGGTCGGGCGGTTCGTCGGTGACCGGTGCGGTGGCGACCGGTTCGTCGAACAGCGGCGACTGGCGCAGGTTCTGGTCGATCCGGTCCCAGTCGGCATCCGACTTCAGGTGAACCTTGACTGCCCGCGCCGCATGCAGCGCGTACACCTCGGTGTCCAGCGCTTCGTTGCGTGCGCCCGGCACTTTCTGCCACACCATTTCGTCGCTGTAGCCGGCGGCGCCGCGCTTGGGCACCTTGCGCTCGGCCAGCAACTGCTCGCAGTAGTCGCTGCGCACATGGCGCGAGAAGTGAAAGCGCGCCGGGCCGTAGCCGTCGAGCGTCAACCGCCCTTTCGGGCCGATCAGCAGGTCCTTGGCTTTTGCGGTACCGACCATGAACACGCGCAGCCCGTATTTGCTGACCTTGCTGTTGCGGTAGTCGGTATCCAGCGAGGGCCGCGGGCGGCTGAAGATTTCCGCACCGGCAGCCTTGGCGCCCTTGATGGCCATGATCTCGATGCCCGGATAGCGGCGCCGGCGGCTGCGCACCCAGCCATAGACGGCGTCCGAGGTGTTGCCGTCGCCGGAGTCGATCGAGATGGCGGAGATCCGCACGTAGAAGCCGTCGACGTGACGTAGCGGGGTGAACAGCAGTTTGTCGAGCTTGTCCCATACGCTGTCGAGGCGCTTTCCGTCGTTGTCGCGCGGTTCGGTGTCGAGCGGGTTGCCGGCGATGTCGGTCCATTGCACCTGCCAGCTTTCTTCGCCACGGCCCCAGGCGCGCAGGGTGACCGACAGCCAGCCGCCCTGTGCGGTCTGCACGTCGACGCCGGCGGTCAGGATCAGCCCGCCACGCGGGATGGTCATCGGCGGGTAGTCGAGCCCGCGTTCGCGCAGTTCGTCTGGCTTGGCCTGGCCGTCCTTGAATTCCCAGCTCTCGCCAAGCGTGGCGTTGTAGAAAACGATCATCTCGTTGGCGTTACCGGTGCGCAGCTTGGTGTTTGCCTTGATGAACTTCGCCACCAGTTCGGATAGCCGGCTGGCGTGCATCTGGCTGTACAGCTCGTTCAGCGCCAGCCCGAGTACGCCGCGGAACGGCGCGGTTTCGACCGGCTTGCCGGCGCGGATCGCCGCGTTTTTCTGCGCGTCGTTCCACAGGCTGCCGCAGTGCTCGCAGCAGTAGCGTGCGGTGTCGGGCCGGTGGTGGCCGTACAGCGGGTCATGCTGCTGCGGGTCTTTTTCCCACTTCACCTGTTCCCAGCGCAGCGGCTGGTATTCGCCACAGTCGGGGCAGGGGACGTGCCAGTAACAGCGGTTGCTCTGCTCGAACTCGCGGTCGATCGACGACACTTCCTTGATCGACGGGGTGCCGCCGATCAAGAGCTTGGCGTCGCGGAAAGTCTTGCCGCGTTCTTCGAGCAGGGCGATGGCGTCGCCCTGGCCGCGCAGGTTCAGGTTGCAGTCGTCCGGTTCCTCGACCACCAGGTAGCGGGCCGAGGTCGATTTGACGTCGGAGATCGAGTTCGAGCCGACGAACTTCAGGAAGCCGCCGAGGAAGTTCTTGAACAGTTGCTTGACGTCCTTCGACCGGCCCTTGGTCGGGATGATCTCGGCCAGCTCGGGCGTGCCTTCGACCATCGGTTCGAATTTTTCCAGGTTGAATGCCTGCGCCGCCCCTTCCTTCGGGAACATGACGATGGCGGTGCCCTTGCGGATCTGGATCAGCCAGCCCAGCAGGTTGAGAATCACGGCCTGGGTCCAGCCGACCTGGGCGGATTTCCGGCACACGCCGCGAGTCACGTCGCGTCGCATCATCTCGGTCAGGAACCACTCGAAATACGGGTTCAGGTAAAACGAAAATCGGCCCACAAAGGCCGATTCCTTGGCGCTCATGCGCCGGTATGTGGTTGCCCACTCAGCCGGGCTGATCTTGGGCGGCGGGCGCATCAGCTTCTTCAGCAGCGCCACGATCAGTGTCGTTGCGGAATTCATAGTCACCCAGTTGCTGGCGCAGTTCTTCAATCAGGTCTTCGAGCGCGGCGTGGATGGCATCGGGATCGGTTGCCACTTCGCTCAGCAGCGGCGCGTACTTGTCGGGCATCGAGGCCATCAGCGCAACGGCATCGGAAAAATACTGGCCCAGCGCCGGCTCGATCTCGGCCAGGTTGACCAGTTGCCGCCGGGTTTCGGCCAGTTCCAGCTCGACCTGGTCGCCGCGCAAGCGGTCGAGGCGGTCCTTCGGACTTTCCTTGCTGGCGCCGTTGACCTCGCGGGCGATGCGCCACTGGATGACGGCCGCGGTGTCGTACTGGTTGGACGCGCCACGGCCGGCGTTGATCACGATCGGCAGGCCGTCACGCTGCCACTCGGTCAGCGTCCGTTCGGACACGCCGAGGATCTGCGCGAGTTCGCGTTTGTTGACGAGTTTGCCCATTCTGGATAACCATGGTTTTTCTTGATGATTTCAATTGGATGGTGCGGAAATGAGCACGGATGCTATTGCAAATGATCTGATGAAAATGACCAGAAGCTGGACCGCTGAGGCTTTGGTATTGATAGGCATAATTACAGCTTTGCTGAGTATTCCGGCTGTGCAAGCGGCTCACTTCAGCATACTTACGGTTGCCGTGATTTTATTTGCTTACATGCTTTGTGCTTTTTTCTTTATCCATGCATTTCGGGAAATCAATAAATGGATCTCGAAGATGCCGAGCAAGAAATCAAAAATTTTTTGGGGAACAGCGGCTATCAGCATCCTTGAAGCTCTTGGTGCTGTTGCGTGGGTAGGTGGCATAAGAGCAGCCAGTAGTTTTCTCTAAACTAGGATTGCAAAAGGAAGGAAGTCCCTGGCAATCCCGTGGCTAGCGCCAAAACACGGCTCGAATTACCCGCGTCGGGGGAAGGTGGGGGAAGGACCCGCTAACCCACCGGCCCACCGGCCCACCGGCCCACCGGCCCACCGGCCCACCGGCCGGTGCTGCCGGCGACCTACGGTCTCGCAGTTGCCATGGCCTCGCGCAGCGCCCGCTCGAACTCGGCAGGCGCGTGTGCGTTGAAGGTGTTGCCCGCGATCTTGTCGAACGGAAAGCGGATACGGTACGCAGGCGCGTCATTCTGAATCCACATCAGCGGCTTCAGAGCGGTGCCATGGCCCATGGCCACGCGCTGCCATACCCCCATCGCTTCCCCGTTGGGTGTACCGATGAAGATGTCGAAGTTGCGTGCCTTGCGCTGACTGCGCTGGCTCTTCGACCGGTTCGCCATATAGCCCTGCTCGCCGAAGGCTTTGAGCGCCGACAGCATCTTGACCACGAAACCGCGACCGACGTTGCCGAATCCATCCATCACTGCGCCCGGCCCGGGCGTCCAGTAGCTGCCCAGCCCAGCGATGGACAGCGCCTTCTCGCTGCGCTTCTGCCGGCGCGGCCCACCGACGATTTCTGTATTCAGCCAGTTCGCCGCCGGCGCCGCCTTGTAGGCCGAGTCCTTGATCTTCACCTCGGCGTACTGCTTGGACTTGCTCGCATAGCGGATGTACATGCTGTCCATCGTGTAACCGGTCGGGCGGTCAAAGCGCTGCCGCATCACGGCGCGTTCGCCCATCCGGATACGCTCAGCCAAGGAGTTCAGTGCCTTGGCGGTGGCAAACGGCACCTGGCGCTGCTGGACGTCGGACAGTTTGTCGAGCACCCGGTGCAGGGTCTCGATGCCCTTCATTTCGATGCGCATGGGAGACCCCCGATAAAGAGGTGCGCCCCGACGATATGGATCGACCGGGGCGCGGAGGCGACAGGCACAAAAAAACCCGAGACATGCAATCTCGGGTTTGTGTTGGACGCAAAAACAAACAGCCTACCTAAATGCTATCGAAAGTGTGCCATGGCTGTCAACGGCTAATCGTTCGCTGCCAGGCGGTAGCGGTCGGCCACTATCGGGAATGCGGTCTGTCGAACGCCATAGCGCACGGCGGCTACTTTTTGCGCAACTGCCAGCTTGGCATTCTCGACCCAGCGGTAGAGCGTGCGCCGGGTGGTGCCCAGGTCTCGGGCACGCTGGTCGACAGTCCCACTCCCCAGATACCAGCTCAGAACAACCACCCTGACCGATGGCGTGACCTCGCGCATGACCACCCGCTCGATCAGTTCCAGCTTTTCCTGCTCGGCCGGGTCGCGCACATCGATCGGAACGCCGGCAAACGGTACCACTACACCGAAGCCGACCGCCCGTTCCGGGCCGGACTCCACCATCCGGTAAAGGCTTTGCATCGCATAGCCGAGACCACCATCTTCTCGCCGGGCTACATAGCCGGCCCAGAGCCGCAGGGCCTCATCAATATCATTCAGGTTTACCACGTTCGCCTCCGTGAAGACTCTTGGAGACTCCTTTAGCCAAATCAAGTCAGGCTTTATTTTATTAATCAATATATTACAGCATGGCGCGTGGAATTTCACCAGAAAGTGAGCCGCCCTTTGTGCAGGGCTGTGCAGGGTAATGTGCAGCAAACCGGGTTCACGAAATCCAGTAACGACGGGCTTTTGTGCAGGATATGCAGCTTGTGCAGGGTAATTTCTCATACATGCGTGGATATTTTTTCTCCCGCCTGAAACATTGAAAAAGGGTAGGGGGAAAACAAAAAAGGCCACGCGCACCCGCACGTGACCTGTTTACCCTGCACAAGCTGCACAAACCCCCGCCGTTACTGGGTATCAGCCCTGCACAGAACCCTGCATAGTCCCTGCACAAGCTGCATATCAGGCTACTTCGGGAAGGGTTATTTCAGCCTCCCGCGCCGCAACGCGGAAGCAGTTGATATGGTCGCCCAGAAAGTCCATTTCAGCAACGCCTGCACCCTCCCGCCCGACCTTGAACACCTGGGCTTGCCGCGCATTGCCCATGCCTTTCCAGCGCCACCAGCGTCGTGCCTTGGGTACTTTGGTCGCCAGCGCCTGCACGAACTTGTTGCGTGACATTTCCTTTTCGCCCGACCTGTTGCACCAGTGGCGATATACCGCCACCAGATCATCCGCCAGACAACTCACAAAGGGGGCGGGAAGATCGCCGCGCATCCACTCGGAGCAGAACAGCTCCCAGCCCGACAAGCCATAGCGGATCAGCCGGGCTTTCTCCGGGGTCATGAGCGGCTGGGTGTGCGGATCGAACTTGACCGGCTCCTCCCGCTCGACCGTCAACGTCAGCGGTACCGACATCAGCAGACCATAGAACGCTTCGAGCCCGCCATTGGCCAGTTCAAAGCTCACATCCGCCTTGACCTTCTCGGTCAGCTTCTCTGCTGGCCAGACTACCTGATAGCGGCGGTCGTGCGCCTCGACATGGAAAGGCTGGATCGCATTGGACAGGAATACCGCATTAAGGTGGTTTTCCTCTTCCCAACTGTCCACGAATTTCTTCTCGATCGTCTGGGTCTTGCCGGTGATCATGTGCTTCAGCACCCCGGTGTGGCTGTACTTCTGATTGGAAGCGAATACCTCCTCGAACAGAATGAACAGCCGCCGGCTGCGACTGGACGTGTACTGGCTTTCCAATTGGTGCTGTCCCAGTGTCGTGCTGTATTCGCCGTACAGTGGCTTCACGCACAGCTCCCAGAACATCGACTTGCCCGAACCGTGAATGTCACCATGCATCAGCACCGCCGAGTCCATCTTTGCCCCGACATGCTGGAGCGGATACGCAATCCAGTTGAGCAGCCACTCGATGACCGCCGGCCGCCAGCCGCACAACTGCTGCAGCAAGCCGACAATCGCTTCGCACTGGGGGAACAGTGGTAGCAGCGCCCACAGATCGCGCGGAAGGTCGCCCGCAGGTATTGCCGGCATCAGCGGCAAACCACGGTACAGATTGATGTAATTCGGGCCCAGATCACGACCGGGCTCGAAGCGGATCGCATCGAACGGCAGCACCTTGCGCTCCGGGCTGTCACGCCAGACATCGAAGTAACTGCCCATGGCCAGCTTGGCTGCCCCCTGATCGATCACCCGGTACAGCTTTGCATCCCAGATATTGCTGGAGCCGTCCAGATAGACATAGCGCTGCATGATCGGTACCAGCTCGACATCTGTCTTACGCTCGATCTCGGCCCGGTCACGCTTGACAGTAGAGACTTCGGCCTGCGTCATCAGCAGCTTGTCGCCGCGCGCGAGCCAGGCATCGACGGCAGCCCGGCCGAAGCGGTCTTTCAACGCCGCCTTGCTGTATTCCACCGCTGTACGCCGGTCGAAAACCCGCGTCTTGCCCTCTACCAGCGCGAAATGCCGGTACAGCTCAGCGGACACCACTTCATCCAGACTCCCCGCACCCCCGTCCGGGTCGTTGGCGGCCGGAAGCGGCGCAGTCTCCTTGAGCGGGGTAGGGGAGAGCAGCGAGGCGATCGCTGCCGCGATCTGTTCCCGGGCCGGCGCGATCCCTTCCACACAGTGCAGATCGTTGAAGTCCGTCAGCTCGGGCAGACTGTCGTCCCCGCGCGTTTCCCGCCGGCGGACCGAGAACCAGGGCAATACCAGATCAGCGTTGCCGGCCTCCGCCGCTGCCTGACGGGCCTTGAGCATGCCTATATGGTTCGGCTCGCCGTCACGCTTCGGCAGGTAGTCATCATCGGCCAGAAACAGCAGTGGGCTGTTCGGATACTTGGCTCGCAGGATCCGGGCCACATGGGGCAGGTTGCCGCTGTCCATCGCCATATAGACCGGGTGCGCGTAGTCCACTGCCTCGCGCCCGCTGGCCGCCGTTGCGTAGCCCTCGGCGATCAGAATCGCATCGCCATCCATTGGTTCATCGCCCAGGCGGCAGGCAGCACCGATTTTCTCGAAACCCTTGCTGTAGCGCTTGTCGCCGCCGTCCTCCAGTCTGGCGGGGGCGATCTTCTGGGCGCCGACCAGCCGGGACTCGTCATAGCGGATCAACGGAATGATGATCCAGCCCTCCCAGCCCTTGTCCGTCATGAAACGGATGCTTTCCGGCCGGGCCACCTGCTTGCGCTGCAGATAGGGTGAGGTTCCGCCCTTATTGGCACGTTCCCACTGATGCCGGGCACGGCTGGCTGCGAGTTCATGGACCCGCTTCTGGCGGGCCTTTTGTGCCTGCTCCTTGCGAGCCCACTCAGCTTGGGCCTGAGCGCGCTCCTCAGGCGTCATCGTATCCGCCAGCGCCTCGCGTTCCACCTTCCACCACTGATCCTTGTGGCCGAAGGTGCCACTGACCCAGACCATACCGGTGCGGGGCGACACGTACTCGAACAGGCGATAGAACGCCTTCCGCTTCGGCCCGAAGATGTGCTTCTTGCCGTCGGCGCGCAGATCGGACACGCCGATCTCCGGCATCTTGTTATCGCGGAACTGGTTCAATACCCCTTCCAGCGTCGCCCCCATGATTCGCCCCCAAGAACTGCATGTACTGCTGGCATTGCCTGCTGGCGCCGCCAGGAAAAAGAAACCGCCTACTGCCTACTTTCGTATGCCAGACATGGCTCGCTTGACCAGTCGGGCAATCTTCCGTCGCCGCATGGCCGTGTAGCGTGGATCGGCGCGGCGTTCAGCCTCTCGGCGGGCTTGCTCAATTTTTTTGTCTGCTTCCCGCTGTGCGGCCGCTTCGCGGGCCGCTACTATGTCGAACGTCGGATCTCGGTAGTTCTGCGCCATCGCTCAAACTTTCCAGGTAATGCTTGATCGCTTTCAGCAGGGCCTTGCCTGCCTCCCGCTGCTGATCAGGCGGCAGGAACCGGATTTGCCACGCCTGCGCCTTCAACCGCCGAAGCTGGAAAGGGCGGCGCGGCTCAGTCATTGCGACTCCAGCGGTGCATACAGCCGGAAGGACAGCGTCAGATAGCGCAGGACCTGCTCGCGCAGCGCATGTGAACTCGCCTCGATGCGCTTGCGTTCATCACCGTCGATCTGCCCGTCATTCGCGACGGCCCGGTGGATCTCGGCGAACATGTCAGCCAGCCGCATCGTCACTGCCTGGCATTCCGCTTCCAGCGTCGACAGGTCCACGCCACTGGTTAGCGGCGGCAGTTGCAGGAACACGCCGCCGAGCTCCCGCGCCAGCGCAGTCACCGTATGACGGCTGCCTGTCGCCAGCATCAGCATGGCCAGTTCCTCTGGTGAGAACTTGGCGCCCTTGTAGCCCACCAGCTTGTGGCGCAGCCCCTGAGCCGAGCCACAGACTGTGCGGCTCAGCTCTTCCTGCAGCCCCGGCCAACTGTCGGCGTCCGCCCTAATCGCGTCCTGCAATCCCATTGCCTACACTCCCGGCCCGAAACGTAGGCCGTCAAAGGTTCTCAACGCGCCCACCACGACTTACGCTGCAGGCATGAATAAAAAACGCCGGGCGAACCGGCGAACTGCCGCTCAAGAGTCAGGACAAGCAGCAGAGGAGAAAACCGCCGTGGACTGACCACGGATGACCGACCACTCCACATCCGGACGCATCTGCTCGCAGACAAACGTCCCCGCGCACATTTGCTCCAGCGTCGGGCAGTGGTCGGCCGGGATTCGGCCGCGCAGCGGCCAGTTGTGAACGGCCGACAGACCGATCTCGCGACGCTTGGCAATCGCCAGTGCGCCGCCAGCCGCCTGAATGACATCTCGGATGAAGGAAGGAGAGGGGTTCATGCTGGCAATGAAAACACGTTATGTGATTTTTGTAAACACGGAACGTCGCCTTCGGCAAACACGGTGCGTGATAGCTTCACCCTTCATGCAGTAATGGAGTCAAACATGATCAAACTCGGACAGCGCATCGCCACCCTGAGAAACGCAAAAGGTTGGACCCAGAAGCAACTGGCCGAAGCCTGCGGATGGGACGGGCAGTCGCGCATCGGCAACTATGAGCGCGATACGCGCGAACCCACCCTGCACGACATGGAACTGATCGCCCGTGCTTTAGGCGTGACCGTGAAAGAGATGCTGTTCGGCCCGGAAGAGCAATTGACTGGCGCTGGCAGCATCGTCACCTATGACCATGCCGAAGAACTCAGCCAGGATGACTATGTGCTGATCGACCGCTACGACTTGGAACTGTCGGCGGACGGGGCATTGAACTGGATCGTCCGGGAAGACGACCAGTTGGCGTTTCGCAAGAGCTACGCGGATGAGCGGGGATTTGTCCCCGGTAATCTGAAAGCCCTGTATATGGCAGGTGATAGCATGGAGCCTTATCTGTCGGCCGGCGATACGGTGGTGATTGATGTCACTGACACGGCACCGAAGGATGGTGAGGTGTATGCGGTCTGCTTGGGCGATGAGTGGTTAATCAAGCGGATTTTCAAGGCGCCGGGTGGGCTGATTTTGCATAGTGACAATTCAGTTAAATACCGGGATATTGATGCAACGGGTGAACGGGCATTTTTTGTAAATATCTTTGGAAAAATTGTCTGGCGCGGAGGTTAATTAGCTCACGCTCAGAGTGCTTTTTCATTGCTTTAAATGGAGAGAATAGTGGATTTTACGCTTGTTGATGATTGTATTGATCGTATTGTAGATACTATTACTAAATTAAAATTTTTACTTGAGGGTGATGCAAATCAGAGGCAGTTGGATAATGTTTTTCGTGCTATTAGTAAGCGGTGTGTTGATTATAAAAATGATGCCGCGCATAAAAATAAATCAGATATTGACTTGAAACGAATATGTGAGATTTCAATTTTATGTGGCCATGCCGCTGAAATTTTTGCCAATGAAAATTATAAAGATAGTGATTTTGAAAATGAAATTGTTACTATTGAAAATATGTGGAAAATTCTGAGTAAACAATTAAAATCCAATGGTATTGATTGTTTGGATAGAAATCTAATTTTAGAATACTTATATAAAGATGAAAAATATAAGCACAACACAGAGGATGAACTTACTGAAAGTGTTGCAAAGATTTATGATGCATCTGTGGTTGAAAAAAAATATGAATATGTAGCTAAAGAAGCTAACGGAGTAATTGAAAAAATTGATAAATTAAACAATATAGTCAATGAATCAAATAAGGCTGTTGATGAATTTCTAACTGCTGCGAAAAAAGAAGCAGACGCTGAGCTTTTGAAATTAAACCAAAAAAATGCGCAGGCTGATGATTTAATCGGCCATATTTCCAAAAAGGCGATGGCAAGTGACTACGACAGAAATGCCTCCGAAGAGAAAAAAGTGGCAAATTGGCTTCGAGGAGGTTCACTTTTTTGTATGCTCATAATAATTTTAATTGGAGCTTTTTCTGTCTACGAATCATTTGACAATGATTTTAAAATTGACAACGCTATTGTACGTATTTCATTGATATTTTTGGTTTCAATTCCTGCCGCATATCTGGCAAGAGAATCTTCTAAGCACCGAGAACAACAGTACTATCATCAGCAAAAATCACTTGATTTAAAGGCTATTACACCTTATATCGCATCTCTCCCAGAAGAAGATCAGCACAAGTTGAAAATAGAAATTGCATCAAGACTTTTTGCTTCACAGAATCGCTCGAAAGAAGGGAAAGAATCCTACCCTATTAATATCCAGGAAATTATATTGGCGCTGGTGAATAATTTAAATGCTGGGAAAAAAGAGAAAGCTAGCAAAATGACGGATCTTTGATTCAGATATTTTTAATGCTCATGTGAGGTATGCAGGAGGTTCTTCATCCGGATGAACCTATGTTTTAATGTGAGAAAATTGAGGTTTCAAATGGGTGGTATGGATGGGTATGGGTAACAATAAAGCAAATGAAACCGGGAGAAATATACTTAGTGTAATAATTTTTCGGCATGGCGGTTTCTTAATGGTTTATGCAATTTTCCTTGGGTTTATTTATTAATAATGCTCCCTGTTTTCATTCTGTGTTCTATTTATGGGGTATGGTTTGGATTGGGAGTAGGGGATGAATTAAAAGGCAAAGGTGACGTATGGAAATTTATATTGAATTATTTGTCAGGAAATCATGGGGGTTGGGGAACTTTTGGCGATTTTGCCGGAGGTACTTTACATTCAATTTTAGCAACGTTAACTTTGATTGTAACCGTAAAAAATTATAGAAAAACCGTTAAGTCTACAGAGCGTTCAAATAATATCCAAAAAACGCATTTGATTTGCAGTTGAAACTAGAGAAAATAAATAAAAATAGATGCTTAAATCAATTTGAGTTTAATGTGAGGCCGACGTCACCCCGGATTCAGTAGCACTCAGCTTTAGAGCCCGGTGGTTAATGTAGCCGGTTTTCCGGCTAACTGCTTCGCATAGGCTGACGGTGTCAGCCCACCCAAACACCTCTTTGGTCTCTCGTCGTTGTACTCCCGTCTCCACACCTCGATGACGACACGGGCGTGAGCCAAAGTGGTGAACCAGTGCTCGTTCAGACACTCGTCCCGAAACCGTCCGTTGAACGACTCGATGTAGGCATTCTGGTTTGGCTTGCCAGGCTCGATTTGCCGCAGCAGTACTCCGCGCTGATGCGCCCAGGTGAGCATGGCTCGGCCACAGAATTCCTTGCCATTGTCG
>NZ_KK211073.1:0-4539 GCF_000620105.1 Microvirgula aerodenitrificans DSM 15089
GGCTCAGTACAGCAGCCGCCAGTTCGCCATCACGCCGCGGTCCTGACTGCCGTCGTCGCGACTCAGGTAGCCCTCCAGGCTGAAGCGCCCGTGGCGTCCCTGGTGGCTGAAGCCCAGCCGACCGTCGTAGCCGAAGCGGCGCCGGCCATCCTCCGCCGCCAGGGCAAAGCGGGCATCCGGCGCACCGGCCAGGCTCGCCTCCCGCCGGCCGGCCTGACGCAGCATGGCCGGTCGGCCATGGAACTGTGCATCCAGCTGCCAGCCTCGCGACCGCGAATCCCGCCCGTCATGGCTGAAACGCAATCCCAGCAGCGCCTCCAGCGCCACATCGTGCCGCGACGTCACCCGCAGCCCGAAGGCCCCGGCGTCGCGTTCCCGCAGTGCGCCGTCTCGCTGGTAGCGCAGCCTGACGCCAAGCAGCGGGGTCAGCACCGCACCGCCGACCGGCTGTGCCAGCGCCAGGTTCAGCCGGGCCCCCAGCTGGTCGCGCCGGTGATCGGCCCGCGCCCGGTAATTGACCGCCTTGCTCCCCGTGCCATAGTCGAGCGTGCGCCGGGTGCGGTACTGGTGCAGGAAGTAGTCGAGGTGGCCCTCCACGGCCAGCCCGGTCGTCAGCGGCCGCGCATAGCGGGCGCCAAGGTACTGGCTGCTGCCGTCCAGTCCCTGCTCGCGGTCCTTGCTGCTGCCCGGCGACACGCGGGCAAAACCGTAGCGCACCGCCAGTTGCGCCGTGCCGGGTGCAAAGCGCTGCTGCAGCGCGACCATGTCGTAGGCTGACGCACCCAGCCGGCTGCCGCGTTCGCCGCGCCCGAGCAGCCTGAAGCCGAAGCCGGTGGCATCCTCGGCCACGCTGTCGGCCATCCGGTCGAAACGGTGTTCCAGCGTGGGCACGGCCCGCAGTGACCGGTCAAAGCCGGCGCCGGACAGCTGGCGCAGCGCGCGGGCAAAATCTTCACGCCCCGGCAGTTCCAGGCTGGAGAACAGTCTGCCGCGCCCGTAGCTGCGCTCCAGGGCGCTGGCGACCGGTGCCAGCGACGCGTCGGCAATCAGGTCGCGGTAGTCGTTCTTGACCAGGGTGACGCCGATATCGCCGTCGTTGTCATGGTAGCCCCGCGCTTCCCAGACCACGGTGGTCGAACGGATATTGCCGGCGCCGCTCAGCCCCTTGCCGGTGACGAGCTTGGGATAGACCTGCTGCCTGGCCGATGTGCCGGCTGTAAAACCGGTATCGATGCGGACGTCGTGGCCAAGCGCCAGATAATCGCCGGACAGCGTGCCGGCGCTGCTGGCGCTGGTACCGATCTGGTAGTGGTCCAGCGGGTTTGTCCCGGCCTGCGGCGAGGCGCCAGAATCCCTGGCAGAATCCATGATGGCCTTGGCAATGCGCGGCTGGAAAACCAGCCCGGCAGCCTCTGGTGTGTCGCTCTTGTCGCTCTGCCTGGTATGCGGATCCTTGAACGTGTCGCAGCCCCCGTCATCGCCGCACTCCAGAATGACACGGCCGCGGTTGATCAGCTTGCCCCTTCCCTGCAGGTGGAAGGCATGCGACTGCCGGGCACGTATCCTGATGGTGCCTTCATTGATGATGGCGGCCCGGCTGCTGGCCCTGGGGCCCAGCATCATCGCCACCATGCCGCTGCCCTGACCTGCCAGGGTGATGGTGCCACGGTTCACCAGCTGTGAATCGGCATCGCTGTACATGCCCACGGCCTTGTCGCCGAACAGCACGATGTAGCCGTCGTTAAACAGGTCATGGCCGTCGTGCTGCGTTTTCACGTGCAGGGCATTGACCGTGCCATTGCTCGCGGTGAACAGGATTTCACCGCTGTTGACGAACAGGTTCCGAGCCGGCCCGCCGGACGTGTTCATGGCGCTCGATGTCGCCAGCACGCCGTAGCCGCTGTCCGCCACCAGTTTGCCGGTATTCAGGGTCACGCCCTTGCCGAACGACCAGCCGTCCTTGTAGATCGCCGGCGCCTTGTCGCCGCCGGCTGCGGGCCTCGTGGCCATGACAAAACCATGGTTGACGAACGAGCCATTCCGGTACACCCCGATGCTGGCACTGCCTGTCAGGTTGAGGGTTGCGTGCTTCTCGTTGGTCAGCGTGCCATCCACGGGAGAGTAAGCGCTCAGACTGAGCTGGCGGTGGTTATTGAAAAAGCCGGCCGGCACCGGGTTTCCGTCACTGTCGATCGTCAGCGATGTCAGCTGCATGCGGCCGGTGTTGTTCAACGTCCCGGCCACGATCTCCACGCGGCCGGATTCGACGGCGCCGTCGTGAGTCTGCACACTCCCCCGGCTGTCGATCTTCCACAGGCCGCCCGGCAGTTCGGTACGCGGCAGATTGCTGTAGTCCCGGGTTGGCGCTGGCACCTGGCCTGCACCATTTGTGTCCGGCGACAGGTCGCCATCTTCAATTCCGCCCCGTATGCCGTCCACCTCCGCGGCCAGATCGGCATGATAGGCCCGCTGCGAATAAAACTCGGACCGGTCGTGGGCACGCGTCGTGTCGTCCGTGTATGTTCTGCAGCGCGTGCTTGGGCAGAGCAGATTGACTGCCCCCATGTTCATCAGGAAGGCAAATCGCCCGGCCGCGACCAGGAATGCATGCGAGTCGTCGCTGTGGACGTTGATCACCCCCTTCGGCGCATTGACGATGAGGGCATTCTGTGTTGCCTGATTTCCCAGCACCATCGCGTACTGTCCGCGGGCCTTGCTGCCTTTTTCCCCCAGGTTGATGGTGCCGGCATTGATCATCTGGGAATCGCTGTCGCTGTACATCGCCACGGCCCCGTCTCCATGCACGGTAATCACGCCGGCGTTGAACAGGTCATGTCCCTGATGGCCAGTCATGACATTCAGCGCGCGCCGGGCATTGCCGGCAGCCGTGAACTCGATGTTGCGGCGATTGACGAACACATGGCGCCGCTCGGGCTTGCCGGTCGGGGTCGTCATGCTGCCGTGGCTTTCCATCACGCCATAGCCGCCTTGCGCCGTCAGTGTCCCCAGATTGACGCCACGCCCGGTCGAGTCCGACGCGGCGTGGCGGCGATAGATCACCGGCGCGCGTCCCTCGGCATCGACCGCCGCAGCACTGGCCGTGACAAGGCCGTAGTTGAAGAACGAGCCGTTGTACCGGTAGCCGATGCTGCCCGTCCCGCTCAGGTGCAGCGTGCCCCGCTCGCGGTTGAGGAGCAGACCGGACACCGAGGATGACCGGTCCACGCCCAGCGCGCCGGCATTGCGCAGCTCGCCCCCGATCGTCACCCCCATCCTGCTGGCCGAGCCGGCGTTGAGGAACTTGAGCGGCGTCGCCACATTCAGCACGCCGTTGGACAACTGGCCGGACTGCGTTCGCGCCTGGCCGCCCTGAATGTCCAGCACGTGCCCTTGCAGATCCAGCGTGCCGGTGGGGGCCGGGCTTGCCTGCAGGGGAGGCAGGTCGGTACCTGCCGGCAACGTGTCCCGGGATGGCTCCGTTTTTTTCAGCTCGGCACGCAGCCGCTCCGGCAGCACGAGGGACGGGTATCTGTCGCTCTTGTCCTGTTTTTCCGTCCCCGGGCGGAAGGTACCGCAGCTCTTGTCATTGCAGAGCAGGTTGACCTTGCCGCGGTTTATCAGCACCCGGTTATGATAAAAATCATCACCCAGGATGGCGAATGCGTAAGAGTTGCTGCTGTAGACGTTGATCTCGCCCTTTTCGTCGTTGAGGATGACGGCAGACGACATGGCATCCTTGCCCATCATCATGGCCACCTGCCCGCTGTCGGTGCTGCCTTCCTCTCCCAGGTTGATGATGCCGCGATTGACCAGCCTGGACTCGCTGTCGGTACGCATTGCCACCGCACCATTCCCCAGCACGGTGAGGATGCCGTCGTTGAGCACGTCATGGCCGGCATGGCCCGCCTTCACGAAGAGCGCATGCCGTGTGCCCTTGTCGGCGGTGAAGCGGATATTGCCGCGATTGATGAACAGGTTGCGCCGGTTTTCGTGATAGCTCGACGAGGTACGCATCAGCATGGTGGTGGTCATCACGCCATAGCCGCCACTGGCCACCAGGCGCCCGGTATTGATCTGCTGGCCGTCGCCGTCGCCGCGCCCGTCCATGAAGATGGCCTGCAAGTCATCCGGCCTGCTGGTCTGGTCCGCCACGATCATCCCGTGGTTGATGAAGGAACCGTTCTCCTCATACGCGACATGGCCCAGCCCGGACAGACGGATCAGGCCAGGCGTGTCATTGAGCAACGTGCCGGTCAGGCGGGCGCCCTGCTCCAGCCGCATCTCCCCCCTGTTGGTCGTGCTGCCCCCCCTGGCTGTGGCCAGCGTGATCCCGTCGACGATCCCGGTGTTGACGAATGCGTTACCGTCCCCGATCTCAAGCTTGCCATTGTGCAGATAACCCGGGTTCTCCAGTTCCCCGCCGGCGACAAGGCGCAATTGATGCCCCATCAGGTCCATGACCGGAGCCTGTGTACCGGACCGCAGCGAAGTCACAGGCGGAGGCAACGCGTCGCTGGGGGGCGGCTGCACGTCGTTGGG
>NZ_KK211073.1:4649-46020 GCF_000620105.1 Microvirgula aerodenitrificans DSM 15089
TTGGGGGGCGGCTGCACGTCGTTGGGGGGCGGCTGCACGTCGTTGGGGGGAGACGATATATCCGGAGATGGGGACGAAGGAACCACCCGGGCAACCGGCTCGGGAGGCTTGCCTGCAGCGGGGCCGGTGGTGGCTGCCCGCCCCCGGTCGGGAGAACCCGATGCGCCACTGCTGGCCAGCGCCAGCGCGGTCAGGGCAATGGAGCCGCCCACTCCGGCCAGCACCAGCCCCTTCCCGGCGAACCAGCCCGACTTCTCCCCGGCCACGCCCCCTTCCTGTCCCCATGCGCTGTGCGCCGGCCACGCGGCCAGCGACATGTACCGGCACGGGATAGCGGCCGGGCTTGCCGCAAGGCATCGCGCCTCCTCATCGACGTCCTCCGACCGTGCCATCCCCCTCCAGGTCGTGGAGGTAGTGGCCGGTTCCCGCCCTTCGGCCGCCGGAACCACACCGGCCATCATCACGGCAGCCATCACGCTACCGGCTCCCAGGAAAGTGTTCAGTCCTCGCAGAAACGAGAGCGGTCTGGTGGCCCCCTGCCAGCGGGAGAGAAGGCCGGTATCGTTCGGATAAGCATAGGTTGAATTCATGCGGGAGCCCCATCAGTCCGGAATAAACACAAGCCCCCATTTCAATCCAGTCCCCCAGCCGGTTCCATAAGAAAGCGCCGAAACTAACAGGCAGTTATTCCATGAATGACCCTATAAATATCCCCGCCAAAAGCAGGAATAATCCATTGGGCGCCATGGAAATGGCCGGCTGTTTCTCCCTTTTCCGAATCTGCCTCGCCGGTCAGAACGCATACTGGTAATCGATACTCACCCCCCTGTCGCGAGCGGCCCCCTCACGGCCGATGTAGGCATTGAGGCTGAAGCGCCCCGCCTGCCCCTGGTAACGAAGGCCCAGCTGCCCGTCATGGGCTGCGCTGCCGTCATCGTTCGTGGACGGCAAGGCAAAGCGGGCATCGGGGGCGCCGTTCAGCCGTGCCATCCGCTCCCCGCGCTGCCGATACAGGAGCGGGCGGACATTCAGGGCGGCATCGACGCGCCACCCGCGGCCGGTGCCGGGATGAACGCCGTCGTAGCCAATCCGCAATCCCAGTACGCCATCCAGCGCCGTCTGGCGTTGCGACGACAGGCTCAAGCCGTAGTCGCCCGCACCGCGTTCTTCCAGTGCCGCGTCGCGCTGGTGACGCCAGCGCATGCCGAACGAGGGCTCCAGCGTCAGCCCGTCCGCCACCGGCAGCGACTGCACCAGAAGCGTCTGCCCGCTGAACTGGTCGCGCCGATGGCTGGCACTGGCCTGCTCGTCGACGCTGCCGTAGCGCAGCGTTCGCTGGGTATTCAGTTGGTGCTGAAGGTAGCGGACACGGCTTTCCATTCTGACTCCGCGTCCCAGCACGCGGGCATGGTCCAGCTCAAATACCTGGCTGATGCCGTCGGGGCCGTTGCGGCCGGCTCCCGCCTGCGGTTTGAGACTGGCGATGCCATAGCGCACATCGATCCGGTCATCCGGTCCCAGCCCGATGCGCTGGCCGACCACGGCCATGTCATGTGATACCTCTCCCAGGCGCGAGCCGGGCTCGCCGCGCCCGAGCAGGGAGAAGCTGAAGCCGGCGGCATCCGGCCGGGCGGCATCGGCCATCCGGTCGAAGCGCGGTTCCAGCCTCTGCAGCGGACGCAGCGCCCGGTCGAGACCGGCGCCGGACAGCTGGCGCACGGCATCCGTGATTTCCGCCGCGCTGCCCAGTTCCAGGCTGCGATACAGGGCGCGTCCGTCGTAGCCGCGTTCCAGCGCGGCGGCCACCGGCCGCAATGCGCTGTCGCTGACCAGCTCGCGGTAGTCGTTCTTGCTCAGGGTGACGCCGACATCACCGTCGCCATCGCGATGCGCCTGTGCCTGCCATACGGCAGTCCGCGAAGCAATGCCGTCAATGCCGTCGATCCGCTCCCCCCGCAGCACCTTGTCGAACGTGGCTTCGCGCGCCGCCGTGCCGGCGGTGAAGCCGGTATCGATCATCACGCCCCGCGCATCGAGGTGTGAGCCGGACAGGGTACCGGCGCTGCCGTCCGGCAAGGTGCCGACCACATAGCCGTTCAGCGGGGCCGCCGCGCGACGCGGCCGGTCCTCGTCCAGCGCCTGCTGGAGGCGGGCCGGATTGACCCGCTCACGATCGACCGCCGTGCCGCCGGCATCCCGGGCGGCGGTGCCGGCGTCGCGAAACACGCCGCAACTGCCATCGCCACAGTCCAGGCGCACGGTACCGCGATTGATCAGGTGACCGTCATCCCCTTCGATACGGAAGGCATACGATTCCCTGGCCCGGATGTCGATCACGCCACCGACATCGTTGACGATCGTGCCGGTCGCATTCCGGCCCAGTGCCATGGCCACCATGCCGGTATCGCGCGTCCCCCGCTCCCCGAGGCGCAATGTGCCGCGGTTCACCATGAACGAGTCGCTGTCGCTGTACATTGCCACGGCATTGTCGCCGCTCACGGCAATCACGCCATCACGGTCGTTGAGCAGATCGTGACCGGTATGCGACGTGCCGACCTGCAGCGCCCGGGCCGCCCCGTTCCCGGCCGCGAAACCGATGCCGCCGCGGTTGACGAATACATTGCGCCCGGCCGCCATGGCCGACCGGGTCTTCATCACGCCATACCCACCATCCGCACTCAGGGTGCCGGTATTGATCCGCAGTCCGTCAGGCGTGCCGCCCTCGTCGAGGATTGCCCGCCCGGACGGGTCCGGCGCGGCCTGCGTCGCCACGATCGTGCCGTGATTGGCAAACGAGCCGCCCTGCCGGTAGTGGAATGTACCCTCCCTGTGCAGTCGCACGTCGCCACCGCTCTGGTTGCTGAACTGGCCGCGGATCCGGGCGGGGGCGTCAAGCACGATGTGACCGCCGGACTGGTTGTCCGCCGTGCCGGTCACATCCAGTGCAACGCGCTCAAGCGCACCGCGGTTGCTGAATGTCGCCTTGCTGGCGACCAGCAAGCTACCGTTCTGCAGGGTATCGGCATGAGTGAGCTGGCGCTGGTAATCGACCAGCAGTTGCTGGCCGCGCAGGTCGCACGGGGGAGAGGACAGCGGCATCCGGCCGCCTGCGGGCTGTCGACCGGCGGCCTCTGCCGCGATCTGCTCACGCCATTGCGCATCGCCGGGCGGCGACGTCAGGGCAGCCAGCGTCGCCGACATCGCTTCGCCGATCCGGTGCTGGAACGCGAAACCGGCATCGGCGGCGCTACCGCTGGCGTCACGCGCACGGCTGTAATTGTCAGCAAAAATGCCACAACTGCCGTCGCCACAGTCCAGCCTGACCTCGCCCCGGTTGATCAGCATGCCGGCACTGCCATCGACCCGGAATGCGTACGATGCCTTCGCCCGGATCGAGATCACCCCGCCCGTATCGTTGACAATGGCACCGCTGGCGGCATTGCCCAGCACCATGGCCACCATGCCGCGTCCGCTGTCGCCCTTGTCGCCCAGATTGATGGTGCCGCGATTCACTATCTGCGAATCACTGTCGCTCTGCATGGCAACGGCATTATCACCCCGTACGGTGATGACGCCTCCCGTATCGTTAAGCAGGTCGTGACCGCGATGATGCGCTTTCACGTGCAGGGCCCGGGTCGCGCCTGCTTCTGCGCTGAAATCGATGTCGCCGCGATTGACGAACACATTGCGCCCTTCCTGCTGCATGCGGCTGCCGGTCGCCATCACGCCATACCCGCCACTCGCCCGCATCGATCCGGTGTTGAGCGTCAATCCGGCGCCGTGGGACCAGCCGTCAACGAAAATCGCCCGGCTCCGGCCATCCGCGGTCGCCCCGCTCGCCTGAATGTCGCCCTGGTTGATGAACGAACCGGCGCGGCTGGAATGCACTTCGCCGGCGCCGCTCAGACGCATGAGGGCGTCTGGCCGGTTCAGCAGCACGCCACTGCCGGAAAGCGCACGGGACAGGGTCAGCGTGCCTTCGTTGACAATGCGGGAGCCGCCACGAAACTGGCTGCTGCCCGACGACGCCAGTGTCATGTCCGCTCCGGCGGCGTTGTACAGCTTGCCGCCATCGACCGCCAGCACCACATCGTCGATGATGCCGGTGTTGGTGAAAACGGTGTTCTCCGCCAGCGACAGCGCCCCCGCTCTCAAGACGGAGGTGTTGTTCTGAATGCCACTGCCGAGCAGAAGCCGCTGGCCGTGCAGGTCCAGTCCGGACTGGGGGCCGGTGCGCGCAGCGACGTCTGCCGGTGGAATGGAAGACCGAAGCGGCGACGCGACCGGCTGCGGCAGCAAGTCACGGGACGGCGGGGACGATGCATCGGACTGCGGCACCGCGCGCAGTGATGATGCAACCAGCGGCCGTGGCGAATCCACGGTCGGCTGTGACGACGCAGGAAGGGACACGTTTGCCCCTCCAGCCGGAGACGGGGATGACACTGGCGATGGCGAGGCCGGCGGCGGCGTGGCAGATGCGGGCATGGATGGGGGCACGGCAGTCGCGGCAGGCGCCGCCGGAGAGCTGCCGCCCTCACCGTTTCGCGTCATCACCAGCGCGGACAGTGCCGCCACGCCGGCAATGGCAGGCGGCGCCAGGTCCGTCAGCGGCAACGGTCCGGCCCCGGTCTCATCCACGGTTTCCGGTCCGCGGCCACAGCGGCCCGACAGATCATCCTCGTCCGGACACGGGTCTTCCGGCAAGGTCCAGACTTCATCCAGCAGCCCTTCGCTCTGATGGCTGCGGCCGCGCCGGCCGGAAGAGGAGACTTCCTCGGCGTTCTCCCTGGCTTCCACCATCGAAGGGCCGAAGGAGAAGGCTGCCACGACCACCAGTCCGCTCGCGCGGTAAAAAGTCGTCAGCAGTTGCCGCAGCCAGCGGCTCAGACTCAGCCGGCAAGCGCGCATGCGCATGAAAGATTGCTGCCGCCCGAGAGCTTGCAGGCGATAGTACACAGGACGCATCGTGTCGTTTCCAGAATGAAGAACCTCTCAACTGGATCGGCCCTCCCCCCGCAAACTTTACGCACTCAACCCATTGAAATTACTGCAAATAACCAAGAAAAAACTTAAACAACAATAAGAAATTACTTACACCAGAAATAGCCGTGTGCGGGACAGGCTGTGCCGACTTGTTGCCGGGCCCGGGAATCGCCGGACCGGATGGGGCCGACATGAAAAACCCCGGAGCGGCGATGCCGGTCCGGGGTTTCCTGCTTTCGTGCAGCACGATCAGCTGATGCGCTCGATCTTCGCGCCAACGGCACCCAGCTTCTTTTCGATATTCTCGTAGCCGCGGTCGAGGTGGTAGATGCGGTCGACCAGGGTTTCACCATCGGCTACCAGGCCGGCGATCACCAGGCTGGCCGAAGCACGCAGGTCGGTCGCCATCACCGTGGTGCCGGACAGCCGTTCGACGCCGGTCACGGTGGCGGTATTGCCGTCCACTTCGATGCGTGCGCCCATGCGCGCCAGTTCGGACACGTGCATGAAACGGTTCTCGAAGATGGTCTCGGTAATGGTCGACACGCCGTCGGCGATGCTGTTCAGCGCCATGAACTGCGCCTGCATGTCGGTCGGGAAGGCCGGATGCGGCAATGTGCACAGGCTGACTGCCTTCGGCCGCTGCTTCATGTCCAGCGAGATCCAGTCGTCGCCGGCCTCGATCACGGCGCCGCACTCGACCAGCTTGTCCAGTACGGCTTCCAGATCCACGGCGCGGGCGTTGCGCAGCAGGATCTTGCCCCGGGTCATGGCGCCGGCGACGAGGAAGGTGCCGGCTTCGATCCGGTCCGGCATCACGGCGTGATGCGCACCGTGCAGGCGTTCGACGCCGTCGATGGTCAGGGTGTCGGTGCCGAGACCGCGGATGCGCGCGCCCATCTTGTTCAGGCAGACCGCGAGGTCGGTGATTTCCGGTTCGCGGGCGGCGTTTTCGAGGATGGTGGTGCCTTCGGCCAGCGTCGCCGCCATCAGCAGGTTCTCGGTGCCGGTCACGGTGACCATGTCCATGGTGATGCGGGCCCCCTTGAGCCGGCCGCGTGCCTTCACGTAGCCGTGCTCGATCACGATCTCGGCGCCCATCGCCTCCAGGCCCTTGATGTGCTGGTCGACCGGGCGCGAGCCGATCGCGCAGCCGCCGGGCAGGCTGACGCTGGCTTCGCCAAAGCGGGCCAGGGTCGGGCCGAGCACCAGGATCGAGGCGCGCATGGTCTTGACCAGTTCGTACGGCGCGACCAGGTTGTCGATGTGGCTGGCCGTGATCTCGAGCTCGCAGACGTTGTCGGTCATGACCCGCGCGCCCATGCCCTGCAGCAGTTTCTGCGTGGTCAGCACGTCGCGCAGTTGCGGCACGTTGCTCAGGTACAGGGTGTCAGCGGTCAGCAGCGATGCGCACAGGATCGGCAGCGCCGCATTCTTGGCGCCGGAAACAGTGATTTCGCCGTTCAGCGGACCGTTGCCGGTCAGTTTCAGTTTGTCCATCAGCGGGCGGCCCACTCTTCAGGGGAAAAGGTTTTCATCGACAGGGCGTGGATTTCTTCGCGCATGCGGTCGCCAAGCACCTTGTAGACCAGCTGGTGCTGGGCCACGCGGGATTTGCCGGAGAAACCCGGGCTGACGATCACGGCGTCGAAGTGGTGGCCATCGCCCTGCACTTCCAGCACGGTACAGTCGAGGCCGGCCTCAATGTATTGCTTGATCTGATCAGGTGTCACCATGGTTGTTAGCGCCTCAATTTGTAACCGGATTGCAATAGTCTGAGCGTAATGGCCGACACCAGCACGAAGGCGGTCGCCACCACGGCGAAACTCAACGACGGATCGACGTCGCCATGGCCGAAGAAGCCGAAGCGGAAGCCGTCGATCATGTAAAAAACCGGATTCAGGTGCGACACCGCGTACCAGAACGGCGGCAGGCTGTGCACGGAGTAGAACACGCCGGACAGGAAGGTCAGCGGCATGATGATGAAGTTCTGGAACGAGGCCAGCTGGTCGAATTTGTCGGCCCAGACCCCGGCGATGATGCCCAGTGCACCGAGGATGCCGCAGCCGAGCACGGCAAAGGCCAGCAGCCACAGCGGATGCGCAATCGGCGGGAAGCCGGCCCACAGTGTCACCAGCCACACGCCGGCGCCGACCAGCAGGCCGCGCACGACCGAGGCCAGCAGGTAGGCGGAGAAGATTTCCATATGCGACAGCGGCGGCAGCAGGATGAAGACCAGATTGCCGGTGATTTTGCTCTGGATCAGGCTGGACGAGCTATTGGAAAAAGCGTTTTGCAGCATCGACATCATCATCAGCCCGGGAATAAGGAACATCACGTAGCTGACGCCCGGATAGACGTCGACCCGCCCGGACAGCGCGTGCGAGAACACCAGCAGATACAGCAGCGCGGTCAGTACCGGCGCGGCGACGGTCTGGAAGGCCACCTTCCAGAAACGAAGGATTTCCTTCTTGAACAGGGTGACGAAGCCGTACATGTGTCACACCCCCTGAGCGTGCATCATCTTGACGAAAATATCCTCGAGATCGGTTTCCCGCGAGAACAGCCCCTGTACCTTTATGCCTTCGATGCGCAGCGCGGCCAGCACCTGCTCCAGCGACGCGTAGTCGGGCAGCCGCAGCGTGACGTCGTCGTTTTCGCGCGTCACCACCAGCGGGCGCAGCATGTCGGGCAGGCGTTCCGGCGCCGGCAGCAGCCGCAGTGTGACCCGCCGTTCGTCCTCGCGCGCCAGCAGCCGGTCCTTGTCCTCAAGTGCGATGATCCGGCCGGCTTTCAGCATGGCGATGCGACCGCACAGCTCCTGGGCTTCTTCCAGGTAATGGGTGGTCAGCACGATGGTGTGGCCGGCACTGTTCAGCGACTGGACGAAGGCCCACAGGCTCTGGCGCAATTCAACGTCGACACCTGCAGTCGGCTCGTCCAGCACGATGACCGGCGGCCGGTGCACCAGCGCCTGCGCGACCATGACCCGCCGCTTCATCCCGCCGGACAGTGCGCGCATGTTGGCGTCGGCCTTGTCGGTCAGGCCAAGCTTGTCGAGAATTTCGTCGATCCATGCGTCGTTGTGCTTCAGACCGAAATAACCGGACTGGAACACCAGGGTTTCACGCACGTTGAAGAACGGGTCGAACACCAGTTCCTGCGGCACCACGCCCAGCGCGCGCCGCGCCTTGCGGTAGTCGCGGACCACATCGTGGCCCATGACGCTGATCGTGCCGCGCGTCGGGCGGGCAATGCCCGACAGACAGGAGATCAGCGTGGTCTTGCCGGCCCCGTTGGGACCGAGCAGGGCGAAGAATTCCCCTTCGCCGATCGTCAGGCTGACGTCGTCGAGTGCGGTGAATTTGCCGTAGGTCTTGCTGACGGACTGGATTTCGATGGCCGGCATGGCGGATTGCAAGGGCGGAAAAAGGCGTGAGTATATCGCAAGTTATCCCCGGCGCCCGTGCATCCACCACCGGCCGCCCCTGCCGTCGGTCAGCCGCGCTTGCCGCGCGTTTTCCCGCCGACCCGCGCCAGGTAGACCGTGACTTCCTCGCGATCGTGGTACAGCTGCTTGACCGCGACGGTATGGCGGATTTCCGCCGCGTCGAGCGCGTCGCCAATCCGGTCGAGCGCGTCGCGCAGCGCCAGTGCCCGCTTCTTCATCGGCAGCTTCAGGTTGAAGATTGCCTGCCGGGTCAGGCCGCCGACGAACCAGGCAGCAATCAGGTCCGACACCCGGGCCGGCTGTTCGACCATGTCGCAGACCAGCCAGTCGACCGGATGCTGCGGCCGGTAGCGGAAGCCGTCCGCACGCAGGTGCTTGACCAGCGGGTGTCCATCGCAGGCGCCCTTCATCGGCCCATTGTCGATCGCATAGGTCTTGATCCCGCGCCGGATCAATTGCCAGGTCCAGCCGCCGGGCGCCGCGCCGAGATCGACGGCGGTCATGCCCTCCTTCAGCCGGTCGCGCTGGCCGTCGCGGCCAAGGAATACCTCGAACGCTTCCGCCAGCTTCAGTGTCGAGCGGCTCGGCGCCTCGGCCGGCATCCGCAGCCGCAGGATGCCCATCGGCCACGGCGCCGCCTCGTCCCCCTGGCTGACGCCGAGAATCGCCCGCCCCTTGTGCGGGAAGTACACATGCAGGCGCCGGCGCGAACCGGTATCGAGCAGGCCGGCGGCGGTCAGGCCTTCTTCCAGCAGCGGCTGGAATTTGCGGGTAAAGCCGGACAGCGACTTGCCGTCATTGGTATCCGGTACCTCGAGCCATACCGAGCCGAACGGCGTGCCGCGGCTGCGCAGCGCAGCCAGCAGCGGCGTCAGCCGGTCACGCTCGCCCAGTTCGACATCGGCCACCACCCGGCACAGCTGACGGGTAAAGGCCAGCGTGCTCCAGTTCAGCGCCGGCTGGCTGTCGGCCGCGTCGACCAGCAGGAAACCGCCCTGTTCGACCAGTTCGGCCAGCCGGGTCTCGACGCCGCGCTCGAGCAGCCACGGCTCGACTTCCTGCCAGGCGTCGCGCTCGAAGCCGGCGCGGGTTTGCAACAGATAACGGACTGCGGGTGCGGACATGACGGCGACCTCGGAAAGAAGGCCGGTGTTTTAACGGTCCGGCGCGCGGATGTCAAAGCCCTTTGCTGTCGCCGGCACGATCACGGCATGACGCGGGCGGTCACCGTGCCCTGTCTGGCCAGTGCCCAGCAGTCATCTGCCACCCTCCAGCCGGTGGCGCCGTCACCCCGATGCTGCACCAGCCCGGTCGTCGACCCGCCATCATCCATCAGCCGGTCCAGCTGGCAGGCGAAGCGCCGGTCGACCGCCAGATCCAGCCACAGCTCGCCATCGGCCGGGCGCAGCACCCACTGCCCGCCCGGTGCCGCATTGCGCTCGGACAGGTTGAGGATGCCGCTGCTGGCCAGGGCAGTCCACGCCCGTCTGGCCTCATCCGCATCGAGCAGCCCGTTGCCGCCCTGGCACTTCATGCTCTCATCGCAGCCATCGCCGGGCAGGCGGTCGTACTTCTCCCGATAGACCTGCAGCGCCGTGCCGATGCGCAGCACCTGCGCCTGCATGCTGCGCACGCGGGTGCTGTCGATCAGGTCGCGGCCCTTGAAGCCCATGCCGATAATCAGCCCGACCACGGCCAGCGCAATGGCCAGTTCGATCAGGGTGAACCCCTGCTGCTTCATCGCCGTTCTCCCTCCCATTGACCACCGGGTCACGCTACACGCCAACGGGACGAAAACAAAAAACGCCACGCGGAAGCGTGGCGTTTTTACCAACGGGAATCAGGAGCTGCTTACAGCATGCCCTTTTCCTTCAGCAGCGCGACCATGGTCGAGCCAAGTTCTGCCGGGCTGCGGGTGTAGCGGATGCCGGCCTTCTCGAACGCGGCGAACTTTTCTTCCGCCGTGCCCTTGCCACCGGAGATGATCGCACCGGCGTGGCCCATGCGCTTGCCCTTCGGCGCCGTCACGCCGGCGATGTAACCGACGATCGGCTTGGTCACGTTGGACTTCGCGTATTCGGCAGCTTCTTCTTCGGCGGTGCCGCCGATTTCGCCGATCATGATGATCGCTTCGGTCTGCGGGTCGTTCTGGAACAGTTCCAGCGCGTCGATGTGGCTGGTACCCGGGATCGGGTCGCCACCGATGCCGATGCAGGTCGACTGGCCGAGGCCGGTGACGGTGGTCTGCGCCACGGCTTCATAGGTCAGCGTGCCCGAACGCGACACGATGCCGATCTTGCCCGGCAGGTGAATGTGTCCCGGCATGATGCCGATCTTGCATTCGCCCGGGGTGATGATGCCGGGGCAGTTCGGGCCGATCAGTCGTGCGCCGCTGGCTTCGACGTAGCGCTTGACCTTCAGCATGTCCAGTGTCGGCACGCCTTCGGTGATGGTGACGATCAGCTTCACGCCGGCATCGACGGCTTCGATGATCGAATCCAGCACGAACGGCGCCGGCACGTAGATGACCGAGGCGTCAGCCTGGGTCTCGCGCACGGCGTCCTTCATGGTATTGAACACCGGCAGGCCGAGGTGCTGGCTGCCGCCCTTGCCCGGGGTCACGCCGCCGACGACCTTGGTGCCGTAGGCCAGCGCCTGCTCGGAGTGGAAAGTGCCGTTCTTGCCGGTAAAGCCCTGCACCAGCACTTTGGTGTCTTTGTTGACCAATACACTCATGGTTGACTCCTGATTTTCTGTGCTGGGTTACGCGGCCTGGACGGCGGCGACGATCTTCTGCGCGGCGTCGGCGAGGCCCTGGGCCGAGGTCAGCTTCAGGCCGGACTCGTTCAGCAGCCTGGCACCCAGTTCGGCGTTGTTGCCTTCGAGGCGAACCACGACCGGCACCGTCACGTTGACTTCCTTGACCGCGGCGATGATGGCTTCGGCGATCATGTCGCAACGCACGATGCCGCCGAAGATGTTGATCAGCACGCCCTGCACCGACGGGTCGGCCAGGATCAGCTTGAACGCTTCGATCACGCGGTCCTTGGTGGCGCCGCCGCCGACGTCGAGGAAGTTGGCCGGCTGGCCGCCGTACAGCTTGATGATGTCCATGGTGGCCATCGCCAGGCCGGCGCCGTTCACCATGCAGCCGATGTTGCCTTCCAGCGCGACGTAGTTCAGGTCGAACTCGGACGCCTTCAGTTCACGCTCGTTTTCCTGCGACTTGTCGCGCAGTGCGGCGACTTCCGGCAGGCGGTACAGCGCGTTGGAGTCGATGCCGACCTTGGCGTCGACGCAGCACAGGCTGCCGTCGCCGCGGATCGCCAGCGGGTTGATCTCGAACAGCGCGAAGTCGTTTTCGACGAAGGCGTTGTACGCGCCGGTCATCAGTCTGGCGAATTCGTTGATCTGCTTGCCTTCGAGGCCAAGGGCGAACGCCACTTCACGTGCCTGGAACGGCAGCAGGCCAACCAGCGGGTCGACCGTGACCTTGAGGATTTTTTCCGGGGTGTTGTGGGCGACTTCTTCGATTTCGACGCCACCTTCGGTCGAGGCCATGAAGGTCACGCGACGGCTCGAACGGTCGACCACGGCGCCCAAGTACAGCTCGCGCTGGACCGGGTACATGTCTTCGCACACCAGCACCGAGTTGACCGGCTGGCCATTGGCGTCGGTCTGGTAGGTGACCAGGTTGGTGCCGATCAGGCCGCGGGCGATATCGGCCGCTTCCTCGCGGCTCTTCACCACCTTGACGCCACCGGCCTTGCCGCGACCGCCGGCATGCACTTGCGCCTTGATGACGGCGAATTTGCCTCCGAGCTGATCAAAGGCGACAGCGGCTTCTTCCGGCGTTGCGGCGAGCACGCCCTGTTGCACCGGCAGGCCGTACTTGGCCAGCAGCGCTTTTGCTTGGTATTCGTGCAGGTTCATTCGTGTTTCCCTTGCAGGTAGGAAATTCGTCTATCGGTCGCCCGGGCATCCGGGCGACCGTGTCAATCAGCCATGCAGCGCGCGCTTGTCGGCGGCGAGGCATGCCTCGTGCAGCACTTCACTCAGGCTCGGATGCGCGTGGACGATGCGGGCGATATCCTCGCTCGACGCCGCGAACTCCATGGCCACGACGGCTTCGGCAATCAGCTCGCTGGCGAACGGGCCGATGATGTGCACGCCGAGAATACGGTCGGTCTTCGCATCGGCCAGCACCTTGACGGTGCCGGCAGCCATGCCCAGACCCAGCGCACGACCATTGGCGGCGAAGCCGGACGTGCCCTTCTTGTATTCGATACCGTCTTTTTTCAACTGCTCTTCGGTCTTGCCGACCCAGGCGATTTCCGGCGAAGTGTAGATCACCCACGGAATCGCGTTGAAATCAATATGCGGTTTCTGGCCGGCGATGCGCTCGGCGACCGCCACACCTTCTTCGCTGGCCTTGTGCGCCAGCATCGGACCGCGCACCACGTCACCGACCGCCCACATGTTCGGCAGGTTGGTGTGGCAGTTGTCGTCGACCACGACAAAGCCGCGCTCGTCGATCTGCAGGCCGACCGCTTCGGCACCGAGGCCGGCGGTGTTCGGCAGGCGGCCGATCGACACGATCAGCTTGTCGAACTCGGCACTCTTCTTCTCGCCGTTGATCTCGTAGGCGACCGTGACCGACTTCTTGCCGGTCTTGATCTCGCCGATCTTCACGCCGAGCTGGATGTCGAGGCCGGTGTCGCGGGTCAGCGTCTTGAACGCTTCCTTGGCGATCTGCTGGTCGGCGGCGGCGAGGAAGGTCGGCATGGCTTCGAGGATGGTCACCTCGGCGCCAAGGCGCTTCCACACACTGCCCATTTCCAGACCGATCACGCCGGAGCCGATCACGCCCAGACGCTTCGGCGTCGCGGTCAGTGCCAGCGCGCCGGCATTGTCGAGCACCAGGTTGTTGTCGATGGCGACGCCCGGCAGCGGACGCGGGGTGGAACCGGTCGCCAGGATCACGTGGGTGGCTTCCAGCGTGTCGACCACGACGCCGTTGTCGGTCACCTCGATCACCCAGCGCTCGCCCGTGCGGCCCTTCAGCGCGCCCAGGCCGTGCACGTTGGCGACCTTGTTCTTCTTGAACAGGAAGGCGATGCCGCCGGCGTTCTTGCCGATGATGCCTTCCTTGCGCTTCAGCATGGTGCCGACGTCCATCTTCGCGCCGGAGACGCTGATGCCGTGGGCGGCAAAGTCATGCTGGACCGCGTGGTAGTTTTCCGACGACTGCAGCAGCGCCTTGGACGGGATGCAGCCGACGTTCAGGCAGGTGCCGCCGAGACTCGGCTTGCCTTCCGGGTTCTTGAAAGCATCAACGCAGGCGGTGTTGAAGCCGAGCTGCGCGGCACGGATGGCGGCGACATACCCGCCGGGGCCGCCACCGATGACGACGACGTCGAATTGTTGGCTCATGGAATCTCCGTTATGAGCTGCGGTCAGGCATGCGCAGGAACCATCAGCATCAGCACGCCGAACCCGATCACCATCAGCCCGACGACAATGGCGCCGAGCGAGGTGAACAGGTCGCGTTCCTTGCGGCCGCGTTTCCACGCCGCGTAGCGCAGTGCGAGGATGCCGATGCCGCCGGCGATGAAAGCGATACCGTAAAACTGGTTGTTCATTGCAATGCCCTTCCGTGACAGCGGGGCCGAAGCCCCGCGAAAGCACCGAAGTTTACAGATCCAGCAGCAGGCGTGCCGGATCCTCGATCGCATCCTTGACCGCAACCAGACTCAGGACGGCTTCGCGGCCGTCGATGATGCGGTGGTCATAGGACTGGGCCAGATACATCATCGGGCGGACCACGACCTGGCCGTTCTCGACCATCGCGCGTTCACGCGTCGCGTGCATGCCGAGGATGGCGGCTTGCGGCGGGTTGATGATCGGGGTCGACATCATCGAACCGAAGGTGCCGCCGTTCGAGATGGTGTAGGTGCCGCCGGTCAGTTCTTCCATCGTCAGCTTGCCTTCCTGGGCACGCTTGCCGAAGTCGGCGATCTGGCGTTCGATATCGGCCAGGCTCAGCTGGTCGGCATTGCGGATGATCGGCACGACCAGACCGCGCGGGCTGCCGACAGCAACGCCGATGTCGAAGTAGCCGTGATAGACGATGTCGGTACCGTCCACCGATGCGTTCACGATCGGGTACTTCTTCAGCGCATGCACCACGGCCTTGACGAAGAAGCCCATGAAGCCGAGCTTGACGCCGTGCGCCTTCTCGAAGCGGTCCTTGTACTGCGCGCGCAGATCCATCACCGGCTTCATGTTCACTTCGTTGAAGGTGGTGAGGATGGCGTTGGTCTGTTGCGATTCCAGCAGGCGTTCGGCGACGCGCTGGCGCAGGCGGCTCATCGCCACGCGCTGTTCCGGACGCTCGCCAAGCAGGGCGGCGACATTGACCGGGCTCGGAGCAGCCGGGCGGGCGGCAGCGGCGGCCGGCGCGGCCTTCGCGTTCTGCACGTCTTCCTTCAGCACGCGGCCATCACGGCCCGAGCCCTTGACGGCGGTCAGGTCGACGCCGGTTTCGGCGGCCAGTTTCCTGGCGGCCGGCATGGCCATGACCTGGTTGTGGCCGGCTTGCGCCGACGCGATCACGGCGGCGGCTTCCGGCGTCGCGGCGGTAGCAACCGGCGACACGGCAGCCGCCACGGCCGAGGCGGCAGGCGCGGCTGCGCCGGCCTGGGCGGTCGGGTCGATCCGGGCGATCAGTTGCCCGCTGGTCACGGTCGCGCCATCCTGCTCGACGATCTCGACAATCACCCCGGCTTGCGGCGCCGGCAGTTCCAGTACGACCTTGTCGGTTTCCAGGTCGATCAGGTTTTCGTCACGGTTGACGTATTCGCCGGGCTTTTTGTGCCAGGTTACCAGGGTCGCTTCCGACACCGATTCCGGCAGTTGCGGGACTTTGACTTCGATCAGCATGTTTTGGGCTCCAGTGCGCGGCGGCTCGCGCCACCTCGTGTTCCTGCATGTTTGCCCATGCTGCGCGCACAGCATGGGCGTCTCCTCGTTGAACGGCTTGTTACTTGCCGAGCGTCATGGCTTCGTCGATGAAGGCCTTGAGCTGGGCAATGTGCTTGCTCATGTAGCCGACGGCCGGCGAGGCCGACGACGGACGGCCGGCGAACGACAGCGTCTGTTTCGGACCGATCTGCGCTTCCAGGCGGTGGCGGATCTGGTACCACGCACCCTGGTTCTTCGGCTCTTCCTGCACCCACATCACTTCGCGGGCGGACGGGAAACGGGCCAGTTCGGCCGCCAGTTGCTCGGTCGGGAACGGATACAGCTGTTCGACGCGGACGATGGCGATGTCCTTGATGTCGCGCTCGCGGCGGGCGTTCAGCAGGTCGTAGTACACCTGGCCGGCGCACAGCAGCACGCGCTTGACCTTCTTCGGCTCCTGCAGCTCGGCTTCGCCGATCACCGGCTTGAATGCGCCGTCGGTGAAGTCGGTGAGCGGGCTCATCGATTCCTTGTAGCGCAGCAGGCGCTTGGACAGGCAGATCACCAGCGGCTTGCGGTACGGACGCAGCATCTGGCGACGCAGCAGGTGGAACATCTGCGCGGCGGTCGACGGCATCACCACCTGGATGTTGTGCTCGGCGCACAGCTGCAGGTAGCGCTCGACGCGGGCCGAGCTGTGTTCCGGGCCCTGGCCGTCATAGCCGTGCGGCAGGATCATGGTCAGGCCGCACAGACGGCCCCACTTGGTTTCGCCCGACACGATGAACTGGTCGATGGCCACCTGGGCGCCGTTGGCGAAGTCGCCGAACTGGGCTTCCCAGATAATCAGCTCGTTCGGCGACGAGCAGGCATAGCCATACTCGTAGGCCAGCACGGCTTCTTCGTTCAGGATCGAGTCGATGACCAGGAAGTCGGCCTGGTTATCCGACAGGTTGCGCAGCGGCACATAGGCGCCGGCATCCCAGCGTTCGCGGTTCTGGTCGTGCAGCACTGCATGGCGGTGGCTGAACGTGCCGCGGCCCGAGTCTTCGCCCGACAGGCGCACGCCGTAGCCGAGTTCGACCAGACCGGCATAGGCCAGCGTCTCGGCCATGCCCCAGTCGAACGGCTGTTCGCCGGCCGCCATCGCCTTGCGGGCGGTCAGCAGCTTGGCCACGGTCGGGTGCGGCTTGAAGCCTTCCGGCAGCGTGGTCAGCTTCTCGCTGAGGCGCTGCAGGTCCGACAGCGGCAGTGCCGTTTCGGTCGGATGCGCCCAGTGGGTGCCCATGAACGGCGTCCAGTCGAGCTTGTGGTCGCGGGTGTAGTTCGACAGCACGGTCTGTTCGACGTGCTCGCCCTTGTCCAGCGCGGCGCGGTAGTTGGCGATCAGTTGGTCCGCATCGGCGGCGGTGACCACGCCGTCGGCAATCAGCCGCTCAACGTAGCGTGCTCGCACGCCCGGGTGCTTGGCGATCTTCTTGTACATCATCGGCTGCGTCAGCATCGGGTCGTCACCTTCGTTGTGACCCAGCTTGCGGAAGCAGACCATGTCGATGACGACATCGCGCTTGAACGTCATGCGGAATTCGAGCGCGGCCTGCATCACGAAGCAGACGGCTTCCGGATCGTCGCCGTTCACGTGCAGGATCGGCGCATCGACCATCTTGGCGATGTCGGTCGCGTACAGCGTCGAGCGCATGTCGCGGGTGTCCGACGTGGTGAAGCCGACCTGGTTGTTGACCACCAGGTGGACGGTACCGCCCGTGCCATAGCCACGGGTGCCGGACAGGTTGAACGTGCCCTGGTTCACGCCGAGACCGCCGAAGGCGGCATCGCCGTGGATCAGCACCGGCACGACTTCCTTGCGGTCGTTGTCCTTGCGGCGTTGCTGGCGCGCGCGCACCGAGCCTTCGACCACCGGGTTGACGATTTCCAGGTGCGACGGGTTGAACGCCAGCGACACGTGCATCGGACCGGTCTGGGTCGGGATGTCGGCCGAGAAGCCCATGTGGTACTTGACGTCGCCGGACGGCAGTTCGACCGACGGCTTGCCTTCGAATTCGGCGAACAGGTCGCGCGGCAGCTTGCCCAGGGTATTGACCAGCACGTTCAGACGGCCGCGGTGGGCCATGCCGACGATCAGTTCCTTGACGCCGAAGCGGGTCGCGTTCTGGATCAGGTGATCCAGTGCGGCGATCATGCTTTCGCCGCCTTCGAGCGAGAAGCGCTTCTGGCCGACGTACTTGGTATGCAGGTAGCGTTCCAGCGTTTCGGCTGCGGTAACCTGCTTGAGGATGCGGCGGCGGGCGTCGGCGTCATAGCGCGGCGTCGAGCGGCTGCCCTCGAAGTAGTTCTGCACCCAGCGCTTCTGCTCGCTGTCCATGATGTGCATGTACTCGAGGCCGATATTGCCGCAGTAAGTCTGTTTCAGCGTGCCGAGGATCTCGGACAGCGAGCCCTGCGACAGACCGACAAAGGAACCTGTGTTGAACACGGCGGCCATGTCGGCATCGGTCAGGCCGTGATAGGCCGGGTCGAGTTCGGGCACCGGCGAGGTGTCCATGCGCTTGAGCGGATCCAGCGTCGCCCAGCGCGCGCCAAGCACGCGGTAGGCGGTGATCAGCTTCAGCACCGACACCTGCTTCTGCATCGCTTCCCAGGTGGCTTCGGCCGGCTTGCTGGCGAAGACGCGCGGCGAGCGGGCGAGCTGGATGAACGACTCCTGGATCGGCAGGTGCGGCACGTCGCGCGCACCGCTGTCCGCGGCCTGGAGCTTGTCGAAATAATCGCGCCACTCGGCGGTGACCGAGGACGGATCGTTCAGATACTGTTCGTACAGTTCCTCGACGAACGGCGCGTTACCGCCGAACAGGTAGGACTGACCGATGGCAGCTTGCATCATGATGTAGCGACCTTATGAATGTTCTGCTTGCAGCAAAAAAAGCAATGTGAGCTTGACGCATGGGGCCCCGTCAACGTCACAGCGCTCTTGTCTGGCGGCGCTTCGGGCAGGGCGGCGGAGGACGGGCCTCCGCCGCCTGACGTCAGGGTTGACGGAACGTTACTTGCGTTCGGTGACAGGCACGTAGTCGCGACGCGGCGCGCCGGTGTACAGCTGACGCGGACGACCGATCTTCATGCCCGGATCGGAAATCATTTCCGCCCAGTGGCTGATCCAGCCGACGGTGCGGGCCAGGGCGAAGATCGGGGTGAACATCGACACCGGGATGCCGATGGCCGACAGCACGATGCCCGAGTAGAAGTCGACGTTCGGGTACAGCTTGCGTTCGACGAAGTACGGGTCTTCCAGGGCGATCTTTTCCAGCGCCATGGCCAGCTTGAACTGCGGGTCGTTGTGCAGGCCGAGTTCGTTCAGCACTTCGTAGCAGGTGCTGCGCATGATGTCGGCGCGCGGGTCCATGTTCTTGTACACGCGGTGACCGAAGCCCATCAGCTTGTGGGTCTTGTTCTTCACGCCTTCCATGAACGCCGGGACGTTTTCGACATCGCCGATTTCGTCCAGCATCTTCAGCACGGCTTCATTGGCGCCACCGTGCGACGGGCCCCACAGGCAGGCGATGCCGGCGGCGATGCAGGCGAACGGATTGGCGCCCGACGAACCGGCCAGGCGGACGGTCGAGGTCGAGGCGTTCTGCTCGTGGTCGGCATGCAGCGTGAAGATGCGGTCCATCGCGCGGGCCAGCACCGGGTTGACCTTGTATTCCTCGACCGGGGTCGAGAACATCATGTGCAGGAAGTTTTCCGCATACGACAGGCCGGCCTTCGGGTACGAGAACGGCAGACCCTTGTTGTAGCGGTAGGCCTGGGCGGCGATGGTCGGGATCTTGGCGATCAGGCGGTGCGACGCGATCTCGCGGTGACGCGGGTTATTGATGTCCAGCGAGTCGTGATAGAAGGCCGACAGGGCGCCGACCACGCCAACCATGACTGCCATCGGGTGCGCGTCGCGGCGGAAACCCTTGAAGATCGAGAAGATCTGGTCGTGCAGCATGTCGTGGCGCAGGATCAGGCCGTCGAAGGTCTTCTTCTGTTCCGCGGTCGGCAGCTCGCCGTTCATCAGCAGGTAGCAGACTTCGAGGTAGTCGGAGTTTTCCGCCAGTTGTTCGATCGGGTAGCCGCGATAGTAGAGCTTGCCTTCGTCACCATCGATGAAGGTGATCTTGGACTCGCAGCTGGCGGTGGCCAGGAAGCCCGGGTCGAAGGTGAACATGCCGGTCTTGCCGAAGGTGCGGATGTCGACGACGTCCGGGCCCAGGCTGCCTTCCAGAACCGGCAGGTCGATGCTCTGACCGTCGTTGTAGTTCAGCGTGACTTTGCGATTAGTTTCCACAGCTTTACTCCCTCTCAGTATTTTGTTGTGCGCTTGCCGGCCATCCCTTTGCGACGGCCGGCAAGGCCGGTCACCCGTGGCGCAAGCGCTCGACGATGGCCTGGCAGTCAGGATCTTCAAGATCGAACTTGCCGTTGACGAGATCGAGGAAATCGTTCTCGCCATGCTCCAGCACGCGCACGTAGGCGTCGATCTGCTCGTCGCTGAGCTGGTCGAATTCCCGCTCGAGAAACCGGGTGAGAATCAGGTCCAGCTCGAGGAGCCCGCGGCGGGAATGCCAGCGGATCTTCGAACGCGCTTCGCGGTCATAGCGTGACATCGGTCAGATCGCCCGGATCGCCATCATGCCCTTGATGCTGTCAATGGCCTTGGCGGGGTTCAGACCCTTCGGGCACACCTCGGTGCAGTTCATGATGGTGTGGCAACGGAACAGCCGGTACGGGTCGTTCAGGTTGTCCAGACGCGCGTTGGTGGCTTCATCGCGGCTGTCGATGATGAAGCGGTAGGCAGCCAGCAGGCCGGCCGGGCCGACGTACTTGTCCGGGTTCCACCAGAACGACGGGCACGAGGTCGAGCAACAGGCGCACAGGATGCACTCGTACAGGCCATCGAGCTTCTCGCGGTCTTCCGGCGACTGCAGGCGTTCGCGTTCCGGCGCCGGCGTGTCGTTGACCAGGTAAGGCTTGATCGAGTGGTACTGCTTGAAGAACTGGGTCATGTCGACGATCAGGTCGCGAATGACCGGCAGACCCGGCAGCGGACGCAGCGTGATCGGCTGCTTCAGGCTGCGCAGGTCGGTGATGCAGGCCAGACCGTTGCGGCCGTTGATGTTCATCGCGTCCGAGCCGCAGATGCCTTCGCGGCACGAACGGCGGAACGACAGCGAGTCATCCTGGGCCTTCAGCTTGACCAGCGCATCCAGCAGCTTCACGTCGTGGGAATCGACTTCAAGCACGTAATCCTGCATGTACGGCTTGTCGTCCTTCTCCGGGTTGTAGCGATAGAGCGAAAAACGCATCGTTTCCATTTGATCGGTTCCCTTAGTAGACGCGCTTTTGCGGCTGGATGTAGTCGACCGTCAGCGGCTTGGTGTGCACGGCCTTGTAGGTCAGCTTCTGGCCTTCGCGGTGGTAGAGCGTGTGCTTCATCCACTCGGCGTCGTCGCGTTCCGGATAATCGTCGCGGGCATGGGCGCCGCGCGATTCCTTGCGGGCTTCGGCCGAGATCATGGTGGCCATCGCCACTTCGATCAGGTTTTCCAGCTCCAGCGCTTCCATGCGCGCGGTGTTCCAGGTCTTGGACGTGTCCTTGATCTTGATCCGCTTCACGCGTTCGGCGACTTCGCGAACCTGGGCCACGCCCTCTGCCAGCACGTCCTGGGTGCGGAACACCCCGGCGTGACGCTGGACGGTCTGCTGCAGTGCGCGGCGCACGGCATCGACGTCTTCGCCATCGGTCTGCGTTTCCAGACGGTTGACGCGGGCCAGCGAGAAGTCGGCCGCGTTTTCCGGCAGCGGCTTGTGCGCCGGACGTTCGTTCTTGATGAACTCGATCATGCTTTCGCCAGCCGACTTGCCGAACACGACCAGGTCGAGCAGCGAGTTGGTGCCAAGGCGGTTCGCCCCGTGGACCGACGCGCAGGCGCATTCGCCAGCGGCGTAGAAACCGTGGACGCGGGCCTCGTCGTCGCCTTCACGCGGCGAAATGACTTCGCCCTTATAGTTGGTCGGAATGCCGCCCATCATGTAGTGGGTGGTCGGCACGACCGGAATCGGTTCCTTGATCGGGTCGACGCCGGCGAACTTGATCGCGATTTCGCGAATGCCCGGCAGGCGGTGATTGATGATCTCGGGGCCGAGGTGATCGAGCTTCAGCAGCACGTGGTCCTTGTTCTTGCCGCAGCCGCGGCCTTCGAAGATTTCCACGGCCATCGCGCGCGACACCACGTCGCGGCTCGCCAGATCCTTGGCGTTCGGTGCGTAACGTTCCATGAAACGCTCGCCATTGCTGTTCAGCAGGATGCCGCCTTCGCCGCGCACGCCTTCGGTGATCAGCACGCCCGCGCCGGCCACGCCGGTCGGGTGGAACTGCCAGAATTCCATGTCTTCCAGCGGGATGCCGGCACGTGCCGTCATGCCCAGCCCGTCACCGGTATTGATGAACGCATTGGTCGACGCGGCGTAGATGCGACCGCCACCGCCGGTGGCGAACAGCACGGCCTTGGCGTGAATGATGAAGATGTCGCCGGTTTCCAGTTCCAGCGCGGTGACGCCGACCACGTCGCCATCGGCGTCGCGGATCAGGTCAAGGGCCATCCACTCGACGAAGAACTGGGTGTTGGCGCGCACATTGCGCTGGTACAGCGTGTGCAGCATGGCGTGGCCGGTACGGTCGGCGACGGCACAGGCACGCTGCACCGGCGTCTTGCCGAAATCGGCCATGTGGCCGCCGAACGGACGCTGGTAGATCTTGCCGTCTTCGAGGCGGTCGAACGGCATGCCGAAGTGTTCGAGCTCGATCACGGCTTCCGGCGCCTTGCGGCACATGAATTCGATCGCGTCCTGGTCGCCCAGCCAGTCAGACCCCTTGACGGTGTCGTACATGTGCCAGTCCCAGCGGTCTTCCTGCACATTGCCCAGCGAGGCGGAGATGCCACCCTGTGCGGCAACGGTATGGGAACGGGTCGGGAACACCTTGGACAGCACGGCAGTCTTCAGCCCGGCCTCGGACAGTTGCAGTGCGGCCCGCAGACCCGCACCACCGGCGCCGACGATAACGGCATCAAAACGACGGACAGGTACGGACATTATTGGATTCCCCACACGACAACGAACGAATACACCAGACAGCCGATCAGCCAGACGGCAGTCAGCACGTGCAATGCCAGACGGGTGCCGGCCGGCTTCACATAGTCCATCCACAGGTCACGGACGCCGACCCAGGCGTGCCAGAACAGCGCGATGAACGTGATCTGGGTCGGAATGCGCACCCAGGTGTGCGAGAACAGCGCCTTCCAGCCGTCATATGACGACGGCGCGGCCAGCAGCACCAGCACGAACAGCACCACATAGACCAGCATGACCGCAGCGGTCAGACGCTGGACCAGCCAATCCTTCACGCCGTAACCGGCGCCTACTACCAGACGAGTGTTGCTCACCACAGAATCCCCCCGAGGATGATGGTCAGCGCAATGCTGACGACGAACACGGCCTTGGCGGACGCACGCGCGGTCGCAAGCTGCTGGCCTTTGTGGATGTCATACAGGAGGAAGCGGATGCCGGCACAGAAGTGGTGCAGGAATGCCCACAGCAGGCCGATCAGGATCAGCTTCATCAGCGGAAAGGCAATGATCGCGCGATACGTATCGAAGGATGCTTCGGCACTCAGGGAACCCTGAAGGAGGAACACCAGAAGCGGGAGGGCGAGGAACAGGGCAACACCACTGACCCGGTGCAGGATCGACACTTTCGCCCCGATGGGCAGTGTGATCTTCGACAGGTCAAGGTGCTTGGGTCGTTTCTTCTGCATGAAAGCTTCCTTGTGAAACAAGACACCTAACACTTACATATTTGACGGACGGCCGTCCGCCGACAGGCTGCACCGTTGCCCGCCCCTCGTGAGGACGTCGGCGCGGGCGACTGATGCCAGGCTGGCGGACGTGCCACCAGTTCGGCAATCGACAAGTTTATCAAAAGCGACAACGTCATACGACGCCCGAATGCCGCAGCGCAAAAACTATCATATACGCGTCTGCCACGACCACCGGGCAGAGCGCAACAGACGCTGTCGCCACTCGACCGGCTCGCCTTCCACCGTCCCGCCGAGCCGCACCATCGACAGCAGCGGTTCGTCGGGTTCGGCGGCCAGCAGCGTCCGGACTTCCCGGTCGGCCAGCACGCCGCGGTACTGCACATGCAGCGGGCGGATCCTGACGGCGTACTGGCGTTCCAGTAACGCATACAGGCCACCACCGGCCAGGCGCAAGCGCCTGGAATCCAGGTCGGCAAAACGCTCGACCGGCAACAGAATCTCGTCTACCGCCAGCGTGACACCACGCTGGCGCCACACCTGGCGTACATGATGCAGCATCGCGCCGCGCCGCAGCTGCAGCGCCCGCGCGACGTCTTCCCCGGAGGGGACGCGCGCGACCGACAGCAGTTCCGGCTGCATCGGATCGGCCAGCTCGGCAAAATGCCCGGGACTGACCAGCTTGCCCTCACCCCACTCGGACTCGCCGGGTGCAACGAAGGTGCCGCGGCCCTGGCGGCGGTACAGCCAGCCGTCGCGGGTCAGATCGTTCAGCGCCTTGCGGGCGGTGCCCTGGCTGACGGCGAACTCGGCGGCCAGTTCCCACTCGGACGGCAGCATCGCATCGGCCTGCCATTCGCCGGACGCGATCCGCTCGACGATCCGCTGGCGGATCTGCTCGTAGAGCGGCTGGAATCTGGGCTGGTCGGCAGGCATTGGAGACGTTATACCTTGGGGTCAGTCCACCGTCTACCCAAGTCTTATATAAGACACAAAACCACATGATAACCGATTGCTTATACACGGGATTGGCGGTTCTAAAGCGCCCGAGTCGCGTGCTAAACTCCGCGGCGCATCAGAGCGCGTCGAACCTCGCCCGGTACAACATTCGCTGTATTGCATGCCCGGCCCGACCATGAGGCCGCACCGGGTCGCGACGGGCCACGACCGCAACCATCCAACGCAAAGGAGAATGCCCAGATGAAAGCCCCCGTTCGTGTCGCCGTTACCGGCGCTGCCGGCCAGATTGGTTACAGCCTGTTGTTCCGCATCGCCTCGGGCGAAATGCTCGGCAAGGACCAGCCGGTCATCCTGCAACTGCTCGACCTCCCGCAAGCCCAGAACGCCGTCAAGGGCGTGATGATGGAACTGGAAGACTGCGCATTCCCGCTGCTCGCCGGCATGGTTGCCACCGACGACCCGAAAGTGGCGTTCAAGGACGCACAGGTCGCCCTGCTGGTTGGCGCCCGTCCGCGCAGCAAGGGCATGGAACGCAAGGACCTGCTGACCGCCAACGCCGAAATCTTCACCGTGCAGGGCAAGGCGCTGAATGAAGTCGCCGCGCGCGACGTGCGCGTGCTGGTGGTCGGCAACCCGGCCAACACCAACGCCTACATTGCCATGAAGTCGGCCCCGGACCTGCCGGCCAGGAACTTCACCGCCATGCTGCGTCTGGACCACAACCGCGCGCTGTCGCAGATCGCTGCCAAGACCGGCAAGGACGTCGCCTCGATCGAGAAGCTGACCGTCTGGGGCAACCACAGCCCGACGATGTACGCCGACTACCGCTTCGCCACCATCGACGGCCAGTCGGTCAAGGCGCTGATCAACGATGAAGCCTGGAACCGCGACGTGTTCCTGCCGACCGTCGGCAAGCGCGGCGGTGCCATCATCGAAGCACGTGGTCTGTCGTCGGCCGCATCGGCCGCCAACGCCGCCATCGACCACATCCGCGACTGGGTGCTGGGCACCAACGGCAAGTGGGTCACCATGGGTATCCCGTCGGACGGCAGCTACGGCATTCCGGAAGGCGTGATCTACGGCGTCCCGGTCACCTGCGCCAACGGTGAATACACCCGCGTGCAAGGTCTGGAAATCGACGAGTTCAGCCGCGAACGCCTGAACTTCACCCTGGCCGAGCTGGAAGAAGAGCGCGCGGGCATCGCCCACCTGCTGTAATTCCACCGCAAGCCCCGAAAAGCGCATCGTAAAGATGCGCTTTTTTGTTTTTCTCCGACGCTTGCCGACAAGCGCGCTGTTCATTCGCAGCCGCGACTCCGATATACTGGTAAGTTATTCCCTGTCGTACCCTGTCCACTACTGACTGCACCATGATCGAAGCCGAAGTTCTCAACCTGATCGACAACCAGCTCGCCGACCTCGCGAGCCGCACCGCCGATATCCGCCAGTACCTCGACTACGACGGCAAGAAGGATCGCCTGGAAGAAGTCAGCCGGCTGGTGGAGGATCCGACCATCTGGGACGATCCCAAGCGCGCGCAGGATCTCGGCCGCGAGAAAAAGGCACTCGAAGACGTGGTGCTGGTGGTCGACGGCATCCTGTCGACACTGTCCGACAGCCGCGAGCTGTTCGAGATGGGCCGCGCCGAAGGCGACGACAACACCATCCTCGCCGTCCGCGATGACCTGGACGACGCCGAGAAGAAGATCGAGCTGCTGGAATTCCGCCGCATGTTCTCGAACCAGATGGACCCGAACAACTGCTTTATCGACATCCAGTCGGGCGCCGGCGGCACCGAGGCACAGGACTGGGCATCGATGCTGGAGCGCATGTACCTGCGCTACTGCGAACGCAAGGACTTCAAGGTCGAGGTGATCGAAGAGTCCGAAGGCGAAGTCGCCGGCCTGAAGAGCGCCACGCTGAAGGTCGAGGGCGAATACGCATATGGCTTCCTGCGTACCGAAAGCGGCGTCCACCGCCTGGTCCGCAACAGCCCGTTCGACTCGAACAACCGCCGCCAGACCTCGTTTGCCAGCGTGTTCGTCTACCCGGAAGTCGATGACTCGATCGAAGTCGACATCAACCCGGCCGACCTGCGCATCGATACCTATCGCGCATCCGGCGCCGGCGGCCAGCACATCAACAAGACCGACTCCGCCGTCCGCATCACCCACTTGCCGACCAATATCGTCGTCCAGTGCCAGAACGACCGCTCGCAGCACAAGAACCGTGCCGAGGCGATGTCGATGCTGAAGGCGCGCCTGTACGAATTCGAGCTGCGCAAGCGCAACGAGGAAAAGCAGGCGCTTGAAGATTCGAAGACCGACGTGGGCTGGGGCCACCAGATCCGCTCGTACGTGTTCGACCAGTCACGGGTCAAGGACCTGCGCACGCTGGTGGAAGTCGGCAACGTCAAGGGCGTCATGGATGGCGACCTCGACGGCTTTATCGAAGCCAGTCTTAAACAGGGCGTGTAAGCGCGCCCGAACCACATAGCCAACACCGGGCCGCGCTGACTGAATGTCACTGCGGCCCTGTTTTTTTCCAGACAAGTCAGACATTCACCGCTTTCCTACAGGAGTCACACCCATCATGTCCGAACAAGACATCAGCAGCGGGCAAGTCGCCCAGGACGAAAACCAGATCATGGCCGAACGACGCCAGAAGCTGGCGGAAATCCGCAAGCACGGCATCGCCTTCCCGAACGACTTCCGTCGCAGCCACATGGCCGCCGACCTGCACGCCCGCTACGGCGAGACCGACAAGGAAGCGCTCGAAGCCGAGAAGGTCGAAGTCGTCGTCGCCGGCCGGATGATGCTGAAGCGCGTGATGGGCAAGGCCAGCTTCGCCACCGTCCGCGACGGTTCGGCCCGCATCCAGTTCTACATCAGCCGCGACAATATCGGCGATGAGGTGTACGCCGCATTCAAGACCTGGGACCTTGGCGATATCCTCGGCGCACGCGGCATCCTGATGAAGACCCGCACCGGCGAGCTGTCGATCGAAGTGACCGAGCTGCGCCTGCTGTCGAAGTCGATCCGCCCGCTGCCGGACAAGTTCCACGGCCTGGCCGACCAGGAACAGAAGTACCGTCAGCGCTACGCCGACCTGATCATGAGCGATGCTTCGCGCGACACCTTCATCAAGCGCTCGAAGATCGTGCAGAGCGTGCGCGACACCATGGTGGCCGAAGGCTATCTCGAAGTCGAAACGCCGATGATGCACCCGATTCCGGGTGGCGCTGCCGCCAAGCCGTTCGTCACCCACCACAATGCACTCGACATGCCGCTGTACCTGCGCATCGCGCCGGAGCTGTATCTGAAGCGGCTGGTGGTCGGCGGGCTGGAACGCGTGTTCGAGATCAACCGCAACTTCCGCAACGAGGGGATGAGCACGCGCCACAACCCCGAGTTCACCATGATCGAGTTTTACGAAGCCTACTGCGGCTACGAACGCATGATGGAGATGACCGAGAAGATCATCCGTGCCTGCGCCGAAGTCGCCTGCGGCAGCACGCTGGTCACCTACAATGGCAAGGAAGTCGACCTCGGCAAGCCGTTCGACCGCTTCACCATCGTCGGCGCGATCAAGCACTACAACCCGGAATACACCGATGCCCAGCTTGGCGACGCGACCTGGGTCGCCGGCGAGATCAAGCGCCTCGGCGGCAAGCTGCCGCCGGCACCGGGGCTCGGCAGCCTGCAACTGGCGCTGTTCGAGGAATGCGCTGAAGGCAAGCTGTGGAACCCGACCTTCATCATCGACTACCCGGTTGAAGTGTCGCCGCTGGCACGCGGCTCCGATGCCGATCCGGCCATCACCGAACGCTTCGAGCTGTTTATCGTCGGCCGCGAACACGCGAACGGCTACTCGGAGCTGAACGATCCGGAAGATCAGGCCGCCCGCTTCATGTCGCAGGTTGCACAGAAGGACGCCGGCGACGACGAAGCCATGCACTACGACGCCGACTACATCCGCGCCATGGAATACGGCCTGCCGCCGACCGGTGGCTGCGGCATCGGCATCGACCGCCTGGTCATGCTGCTGACCGACGCCCCGTCGATCCGCGACGTGATCCTGTTCCCGCACATGCGGCCGGAGTAAGGGCTGGTCACGGAAGCCCCGCCAGGTTCCTGAACCCGGCGGGGCTTTTTATTGTCTTGCGTCCTGCTGACGAGAAGCAGCCGGAAGCGGTCAGGCCGGGTACTGCGCCTCGCTGACCGGTTCCAGCCAGTCGGCGGTCTTGCCGTCGAGCTGCTCCTGAATTGCGATATGGGTCATGGCCGTGGTCGGCGCCGCGCCATGCCAGTGCTTTTCACCGGCCGGAATCCAGACCACATCTCCCGACCGGATCTCTTCGACCGGACCGCCGTCGCGCTGTGCCCGGCCACAGCCGGCGGTCACGATCAGCGTCTGGCCCAGCGGGTGGGTATGCCATGCAGTGCGGGCGCCGGGCCCGAAGCTCACGCTGGCACTTACCGTCCGCGCCGGACCGGTCGGCTCGAACAGCAAATCAATGCGCACACTGCCGGTGAAACAGCCTGCCGGCCCCCTGCTCGCAGCCTGCGATCCGTTTCGTTGAATGTCCATTTGCCATGACTCCTCTGCCGGGATGGCCGTCACCCATCGCGACGGTCGATGCCGGGAATGTATCAGCCCTGGCATTACCTGATTAGACGGCATAATCTGCAAGCGCCCATGAAAAGGAATCATCAATAGTGCGCAACGACATCAACGACCTCCAGGCCTTCCTGGCGGTGGCGCGCGAGCGCAGCTTTACCCGGGCGGCGGCGAAGCTCGGCGTATCGCAATCAGCTCTGAGCCATACCGTGCGCGGGCTGGAAGAAAGCCTCGGCCTGCGCCTGCTGACCCGCACCACGCGCAGCGTATCCCCGACCGAAGCCGGTCAGCGGCTGCTGTCCACCGTCGGGCCGCATTTCGACGAAATCGGGGCCGAACTGGCGGCACTGAGCGAGTTGCGCGAGAAGCCGGCCGGCACCCTGCGCATCACCGCGGCCGAACATGCGGCCAGCACCGTGCTCTGGCCGAGGCTGGCCGCGTTTCTGCCGGACTACCCGGACATCAGGGTGGAGGTGAACATCGACTACGGCCTGACCGATATCGCGGCCGAACGCTTCGACGCCGGCATCCGCCTCGGCGAACAGGTGGCCAGGGACATGATTGCGGTACGCATCAGCCCGGATGTGCGCATGACCGTGGTCGGCACCCCGGCCTACTTCTCGACCCATCCGCAGCCGGTCAGCCCGCAGGCGCTGGCGACGCATGCCTGCATCGGCCTGCGGCTGCCGACCTATGGCGGTCTCTATGCCTGGGAGTTCGAAAAGGACGGGCGCGAACTGAAAGTCCGGGTCGACGGCCAGCTGGTTTTCAACAGCAGCCCGCCCATTCTCAACGCGGCGCTGGCCGGTTTCGGCCTCGCCTATCTGCCGGAGGACATGGTGCTCGGGCACTGCGCCGCTGGCCGGCTGCAGCGCGTGCTCGATGACTGGTGCCCCACCTTTCCGGGCTACCATCTGTATTACCCGAGCCGCCGCCAGCCCTCACCGGCGTTCTCGGTGCTGGTCGATGCCCTGCGTTACCGCGATTGAGCGGGGCAGGCGGGCGGGGCCGGAGAAACACCGGCAAGCGCCCCCCCGGCTCACACCTTGAAGTAATTCACCGCTTCACGCAGGGTGCCGGACAGCGCCTGCAGCTGCTCGGCGGCTTCGGCATTGCCGCGTGCGGCCGCATTGGTCTGCTCGGTCAGCGACGCCATGCCGGCCATGCGTTCGGCAATGCCGCTGGCAGTGGTCGCCTGTGCCTGGTTGGCGCTGGCCACGTCGCGCGCCTTGACCAGCGAATCCTCGGCCTGGACCTGGATGTCCTCCAGCACGTCGGTGGCCTGGCGTACCAGTTCCTGCCCCTGCCGCACGCGCGGCATGGTGCTTTCCATCGACTGTACCGCCGACAGCGTATCGGCCTGGATCGCGTCGATCATGGCGGAGATCTCCGCCGTTGCAGTCGTGGTGCGTTCGGCCAGCCGCCGCACTTCGTCGGCGACCACGGCAAAGCCGCGGCCCTGCTCGCCGGCCCGGGCAGCTTCGATCGCCGCGTTCAGTGCCAGCAGGTTGGTCTGGTCGGCGATCTCCTTGATCACCAGCGTGATCTGGCCGACTTCCTGCGAGCGTCCCACCAGCGAGTTGATGCGCTCGGTGGAGTCGGTCACCGATGCCGCGATGTTCTCGATCTGCTGGGTCACCTGGCGCACCACGCTGTCGCCCTTCCCGGCCAGCTCGACGGTCTTGCGCGAATTGTCCTCGGTGGCGTGGGCGATGGCGGTCACCTCGTTGATGCTGACCGTCAGTTCCTCGATCGACGCCGCGGTCGCCGCACTGGACTCTGCCTGACTGCGTGCGGCCTGGCTGATGCCGCTGGATGATGCCGACAGCTCGCCCGACTGCTGGGCAAGCTGCTCGGTGCAGCTGCGGATATTGCGCACGATCTCGCCAAGCTTGGTCTGCATGCTGCCGAGGGTCTTCAGCAGGTTGCCGGGCAGATCGCTGCTGGACACGATGCTGCGGGTCAGGTTGCCACTGGCGAAGTCTTCCACCAGGTCGGCCGCCGCCGCCGGCTCGCCGCCAATCTGCCGCTGGACACTGCGGTTCACGCTCCAGCCGATAATGCCCAGCAGCAGGCCGATCACCAGCAGGAAGCCCAGCGACTCCAGTGCGGCCTGGCGGAAGCTGCTGTCCACGTCCTCGATATACACGCCGGTTCCCAGCCACCAGCCCCACGGTTCAAAGGCCCTGGCGTAGGAGACTTTCTCGACCGGGGTCTGCGAGCCCTTCTTCGGGAACAGGTAGCCGATATAGGCTTCCTTGTCGCGCTGCAGCAGCCGGATCCATTCCTTGATGTACTGCTTGCCGGTCGGGTCGGCCGAGTCCATGAAATTCTTGCCCTCGCGTTCGGGCTTGGACGCGTGCATCACGTTGACGCCGTTGAAATCGTAGATGAAGAAATAATCACTGCCGCCGTTGTAACGGCTCTTGCGCAGATTATCCTTGGCCAGCTGCTGTGCCTGCGCTTCGGTCAGTTTGCCGGCCTTGAACAGGTCGTATTGCTGCTGGATCACACCGAACGACGAGTCGACCAGGGCATGCAATGTGCGTTTTTTCTCTTCCAGAATGTGTTGTCGCAGCTGATAAACCGAATAGGCGCCATAGGCGGCCAGACCCAGCAACATGCAGACGAGCATCGCATACAGGCGCTTTTTCAGCGTCAGCCCCCGGTTCACTTGCATCGTATTTCCCCAGCGCCCAAATCACAGGGTTATAACGCATTCCATGGGAATAAGCCCATAAAAATAGGTCATTACACCTTACCTTTGTTTTTGACAGGGTCCGGAACGGGCTGCCGGCAAGCTGCTACAGTATTGGCAGCGCAAGACGAATACAGAGGAAACTCGCAGAAACGCAGCAGGCCCTCCACTCCCCGGCATCCCGCCGGAAGAGGCCTTCGCCTGTCCCGGCAAACCCGTCGGACAACAAGACAATATGTCCGCAGCAAAGACCTCTTGCAGCTCATTGATGACCACCACCTTCTCTGCCAGATACACCCGCCTCAGTCGTTTCCTCGCCGGTCTGACCGCCGCTGTCATGACCGTTGTCGCCCTCGCCCTCCTGCCCTATGCCGACCTGCCCGCCGAGCGGGTGGCCCTGCTGGTGCCGGTCTTTTCCAGTGTGCAGGCCACGCTGAATGCCGTCATTGCCTACCTGGTAGTGCTGCAGTTCTATGCAGATCGCAAGTATCCGACCGCCCTGATCTCGATCGGGTTCGCATTTTCGGCCCTGCTGTCGGCGATACAGATCGTCAGCCTGCCCGGCGTATTCACCGAAGGCGGCAATTTCGAGCGCTTCGCGCCGATCGCAATCTGGCTGTGGGTGGCCAGACTCAGCGGTCACGCATTGCTGATCCTGCTGGCGATGCTGGTGCTGAAAGGCCGGCCGGCTCTGCTGGCCAGTGAACGCAGCGTCGGCTATCAGACCGCCGTTTTCGCCATCATGCCGGTGGTGCTGGCCGTCATGGTCTATGCCTTCCTCGGCTACAACCGGGATCTGCTGCCCGGCCTGATGGACGCCAGCGGCAGCTATTCCGGCCTGGCACACGGCAGGGCCGGCTATTTCATGCTCGCCTGCTGGACCCTGGCACTGCTGGGCATCCTGCTGGTCACCCGCCTGCAGCGCGGTTTCGACTGCTGGCTGGCATTCAGCGCCTATTCCTACATCCTTTACCTGATAGTCAATTTCACTAGTGCCTCCCGCTTTACCATTGGCTGGTACACCTCGCGCTTCTTTGAACTGGCCGCTGCCGCCACGCTGCTCGGCGCCCTGCTGTTCGAAGTGCTGCGCATGCAGCAACGGCTGAAAAAACTGTACAGCAATGCCTATCAGGCATCGATTCGCGACGGGCTGACCGGCTTGTACTCGCGCCGTTACTTCGACACCGCGCTGGCACGCGAGCTGGCCGCCGCCGAACGCTCCCGCCGCCCGCTGTCACTGCTGATGGTCGATATCGATTATTTCAAGCAGTACAATGACACCCACGGTCATCTGGCCGGCGACGACTGCATCCGTCGGGTTGCCGCCAGCCTGCTCGACGGTTTCCGGGGCAGTGACATCGTCGCGCGCTATGGCGGCGAAGAGTTCGTCGTCATCCTGCCGGACACCGGCAGGGAGCTTGCATGCCAGACCGCCGAGCGACTGCGCAGCCAGATCATGGCGCTGGGCATTCCGTCAGTCCGGCCGGCCGACGCGAACGAGCCGGTCGTCACCGTCAGCATCGGCCTGAGCCACCAGCCGCCCGGGGCAGAACCCAGAAAGACCATGCAAACCCTGATCGGCGAGGCGGACGACGCGCTGTACGAAGCCAAGCGGCAGGGGCGCAACCGGGTCGTCTGCGCGGCAGAAAGGACTGACGGGTAGCGGTACGCGCCGGAGACATCTGATGTCTCCCCCCGGCTGCCGGCATGGGAGGCAGGACAATGGCGTCATTCGCTATTGCATCAAGACGCCGCGGCCCCAGATGATTGAACTTCATTCCGTTGGAAATATCCGACCTCACCGGCTCTTTGCCTCACTCTGCGCGGCAATGCTGATCCTGGCGGCCGTTCTGGTTCTGCCCCACGCCAGCCAGCCGGCGCCGCGCGTCCCGCTGCTGGTGCCGGTTTTTTCCAGCGCGCAGGCCACGCTGAACGCCATCATTGCCTATCTGGTGCTGCTGCAGTTTCATATGGAACGCAATGACCCGGATGCCCTGATATCCATTGCCTTCGCCTACTCGTCCCTGCTGACGCTGGTTCTGCTGGTCAGTCTGCCCGGCGTACTCACCAGCGATGACCACTTCGCCCGGCTGGCCCCGGCACTGGGCTGGCTGTGGGTGGCCAAGCTCGCCGGCCACGCTCTGCTGATCCTGCTGGCCATGCTGCTGTGGCGGAAATGGCCGGCGCGGACGGCAGCCAGGGGCGAGATCCACTGCCGGGTCGCCCTTGTCGCCTTCGTGCCGGTCCTGCTTGTCGGTTGTGCCTGTGCGCTCGTCAACGGCCTGGCGTCAAATCTGCCCCTGCTGCAGGACGGGCAGGGCAGCTATGCATCGCTGGCCCGGGGCTGGCCCGGCCAGTTCATTCTGGCCTGCTGGGCATGCGCCCTGCTCAGCGTGCTGCTGGTCACCCGGCTGCGACGCAGCTTCGATTGCTGGCTGGCTTTCAGCTGCCTGGCCTACCTGCTGTACCTGACGGTCAATTTCTCCAGTGCATTGCGCTTCACGGCCGGCTGGTATCTGTCGCGCCTGTTTGAACTGACCGCTTCCGCCACCCTGCTCGGTGCGCTGCTGTTTGAAGTGCTGCGCATGCAGAGGCAACTGAAGACGCTGTACCAGAGCGCCTATCAGATCTCGATCCGTGACGGGCTGACCGGCCTGTACTCACGGCGCTATTTCGACACGGCGCTGGCCCACGAACAGCAGCTGATGGCACACACGCGCCGGCCCCTGTCGCTGCTGATGATCGATATCGATTTCTTCAAACGGTACAACGATACCTATGGGCACCCGGCCGGAGACGACTGTCTTCGTCAGGTCGCAGCCTGTCTGCAGGACAGTGCCCGCAGCAGTGATATCGTCGCACGCTATGGCGGCGAGGAGTTCGCCGTCATCCTGCCGGACACCGACGCGAACGAGGCGCGCCAGGCAGCCGAGCGGCTGCGAAACGCCATCATGGCCCGGGGCATTCCGGCCGCGTCCCCGGCGGAACGGGAAAGGCTGGTCGTCACCGTCAGCATCGGGCTGGGTTGCCGGCGGAGTGATCCCCAGGCGGCAGGGGAGACGACACTGATCGACGAGGCCGACCATGCCCTGTACGACGCCAAGCGGCAGGGGCGAAACCGGGTGGCATGCCGCATTCTCTGACCGCGCCGCGGGTCGGAAAAAACATGGGCCGGGCTTTCCCGGCCCGGCCCATGCGGTCATGCGGGGAGTCGTCAGAAGGCGTCGATGCGCGTTTCTTCGGCTTCCAGCATCGAGGTGGCATTGCCGACCAGCAACGGATCGGCGCCATGGCCGACCACGCTGTGGTCCTTGTCCGGATAGTCGAGCACCGACAGGAAATGGCGGATGCAGTTGAGGCGTGCACGCTTCTTGTCATCCGACTTGATCACGGTCCACGGGGCGGCGGCGGTGTCGGTATGGAAGAACATCGCCTTCTTCGCCATGGTGTACTCATCCCACTTGTCGAGCGACTGGATGTCGATCGGCGACAGCTTCCAGTGCTTGAGCGGGTCGTCACGGCGCGAAATGAAGCGGCGCAGCTGCTCTTCGCGGCTGACCGAGAACCAGTACTTGAACAGGTGCAGGCCACTGTTGACCAGCATGCGTTCCAGTTCCGGCGTCTGGCGCAGGAATTCGAGATATTCGGTCGGCGAGCAGAAGCCCATCACCCGTTCGACGCCGGCGCGGTTGTACCACGAGCGGTCGAAGAACACGATTTCGCCCGAGGTCGGCAGATTCTGGATATAACGCTGGAAATACCACTGGCCGCGTTCGACCTCGGTCGGTTTTTCCAGTGCCACCACGCGGGCGCCGCGCGGGTTCAGATGTTCCATGTAACGCTTGATGGTGCCGCCCTTGCCGGCCGCGTCACGCCCTTCGAACAGGATCACGATGCGCTGGCCGGTCGACTTGACCCAGCTCTGCACTTTCAGCAGCTCGATCTGCAGTTCGATCTTGCGCTGCTCGTACTCCGGACGACGCAGGCGGGTACGGTACGGGTAACCGGCCGGCAGCGGTGCATAGGTGCTGTCTTCGCTGGTGCCGTGCGGCGCCAGGGCGACCTGCATCGCCGTCGCCCCCTCGCTGATGGCCTGAATCTCGGCCACGGCCTGCTCATGGGCACGGCTGGCAGCGCTGCTGCGCGAGGAGGTCTTGCTGCTCTTTTCTGCCGCGGGTGCCTTGCTGTCGTCGGTCGCGGCTGCCGGCTCGGCGCCCGGGGTCGGTTTCGTGTTGTCGGTCATCTGTAGCATTCCTCTCTCTCAGGCAATTGTCTTCTTGTCTCTTGATTACAATGCGCCATGCATTAGCCGGATAACTTGACCCAGATCAATTTCCCTTCCCTTGCCGGGACTATGATGCCGGTCTGACCGGCAGGCGGCCCGCAGCACAAATGGGCAGCGGCGGCAAGCCCCGCCCACCCCTGCCATTCCCTGCGACCTCCGCACCCCATCCGTTATCATGTCGGCCATGCCGATTCTGCCCGCCACCCTGTCCCTTGCCGCCGATGGCACCCCGTGTTCGCCCCGGTTCGACGATGTCTATCACACCGCAGATGGCGGCCCCGAGCAGGCGCGTCATGTCTATCTGACCGGCAATGGCCTCCCCGCCGCCTGGCGCGGGCACGATACCTATTCCATCCTCGAGACCGGCTTCGGGCTGGGCCTCAATTTCCTGGTGACCTGGGCCGCCTGGCGCGCCGATCCACAGCGCTGCCCGCGCCTGCATTTTGTCTCGGTGGAGAAATTCCCGTTCCGCCGCGAAGACCTGCAGCGACTGCATGCGCGCTGGCCGGACTTCGCCGGCCTGTCGGCCGGGCTGCTTGCCCAGTGGCCACCGCTGACGGCCGGCATGCACCGGCTGCACTTCGACGACGGCGCCGTCACCCTGACCCTGGTATTCGGCGATGCCGCCGAGCAACTGCCGCGCCTGTCCGGGCGTTTCAACGCCTTCTATCTGGATGGGTTCGCCCCGGCCAAGAATCCGGACATGTGGACCCCGGAACTGTTCCGCAGCCTGTCGCGGCTGGCACGGCCGGACGCAACGCTGGCAACCTATGCCGCAGCGGGCTTTGTGCGCCGCGGGCTGAACGCCTGCGGCTTTGCCGTGGTGCGCCACGATGGCTATGGCGGCAAGCTGCACATGCTCGCCGGCCCCTACCTGCATCGTGAGCCACTGCGTGCACCGGTCTGGCCTGCCCGGCAGGCGCTGGTCATCGGCGCCGGCATGGCCGGGGCCGCGGCGGCCGAGCGACTGGCATCGCGCGGCTGGCAGGTCACCGTGCTGGAACGGGAAGCCGCCATTGCCACCCGCTCATCCGGCAACCACGCCGGCGTGCTGCTGCCGGTCCTCAGCGCCGATGACAATCTGCAGTCGAGACTGGCCCGCGCCGGCTATCTGTATACCCTGCGCCATCTGGCAGCGCTGCCCGGACTGCGCGACTGGCATCAGGACGGCGTGCTGCAACTGGCACGCGACGAAGCCCAGGCCACGCTGCAGCGGCGCATCGTCGACAGCGGCTACCCGGACGACTACGTGCAGTGGCTGGACCGCGACGCCGCCAGCGCACGCGCCGGAGCCCCCGTCGCCAGCAGCGGCTGGTGGTTTCCGGCCGCCGCCTGGATCCACCCGCCGGCCTGGTGCGCTGCCGCCCTGGCCCGCCATCCGGAGCTGATCCGGGTGCACACCGGCGTCGACGTCGCCGCACTGGCGCGGGACGACGAGGGCCAGTGGATCGCCCGTGACAGTCAGGGCAGCGAACTGGCCCGTGCACCGGTGGTCGTGATCGCCACCGCGACCTCGACCCTGGCCCAGACCGCCCACCTGCCGCTGACCCGCGGCCGGCGCGTGGTCACCCTGCTGCCGGCCGCAGCCGTGGCGCTGGCCGATACCGTCCTGTGCCGCAATGCCTACCTGACCCCGGCCTTTCGCGGCCTGCGCGCGCTGGGTGCGACCGCGGCCCCGCCCGACAGCGAGGCCGCGCCGCAATGGCATGCACTGAACCTGGCCAAGCTGGAGGCGATGCTGCCCGGCGCCTCGGCCGGCATCGATCCGGCGCAACTGGACGGCCGCGGCTGTGACCGCCCGACCTCGCCCGACCGCCTGCCGCTGGTCGGCGCCGTCGACATTGCCGGCACCCGCACCAGCGTCCGGCTGGACCGCATCGCCCGCCAGCCCGGGCTGTACTGCGCGCTCGGTTATGGCGCACGCGGACTGGCCTGGAGCGCACTGGCCGGCGAACTGCTCGCCAGCCAGATCTGCGGAGAACCGCTGCCGGTGGAAAAAGACCTGGTCGATGCCTGCGATCCGGCGCGTTTCGCCTGGCGCGCGGGGCGGACAGCAACCGGCACGGACTGAGCGCGGTCAGTCGCGGCGCTTGCCGTCCAGTTCGGGCGCATAACAGACCGGCGACGCCAGCGCATCACCGGGCATTGCCAGGCGCGCGCGCAGAAACTGCTCCAGCACCGGAACATGGCTGTGCGCGACATCGCGCACGGCCGTCAGCAACACCAGCGTCTCGCCACGCGCCAGTCCGGCCAGCAGCGGCCGCCAGCCGTCCGGCGCCGCAGCCAGCTCATTGCAGTAGGCCAGCGCAAAGCCGCGCGGATCAAGCTCGCCGGCATGCCATGCCTGACGCAGCCCGGTCGACGGTGCCACCGCCCTGTTCCACTCCACACCTTCCAGCGCCGCCTTGCGGACACCGCGCGGCCACAGCCGGTCGACCAGCACCCGATGGCCAGCCGGCCAGTCCGCCGGCGCGTAGACCCGCGCACTGACGATATGACAGTCACTCATTGTCACTCTCCCGTTTCCCGGCTCGCGGTCCGGCACGGGTTGCCTGCCCCGCCGACCCCGCCTACACTCGCCGCAACTTTCATCCAAGGCCAGTCCATGTCCCACGCTGATACGCTCATCGATGCCCGCTGGATCATTCCGGTCGAGCCGCACGCCACCGTACTCGAACGCCACAGCATCGCCGTCCGCGACGGCACCATCGTCGCCATCGTTCCGCCGGCCGAACGCGCCGCCTGGACCGCCGACGATACCGTGTCGCTGCCGAATCATGTGCTGATGCCCGGTCTGGTGAACCTGCACGGCCACTCGGCGATGACGCTGTTGCGCGGTTATGCCGACGACCTGGCACTGATGGACTGGCTGCAAAACCATATCTGGCCGGCAGAAGGCAAGCACGTCAAGGACGACTTCGTCTACGACGGCACGCTGCTGGCCATGGCGGAAATGATCCGCTCCGGCACCACCACCATCAATGACATGTATTTCTTCCATGGTGCGGTCGCCCGCGCCGGCCTCGCCGCCGGCCTGCGCACCTTTGTCGGCTGCTCGATCCTCGAATTCCCGACCCCGTATGCAGGCAGCGCCGACGAATACCTGCAGAAGGCGCTGGCCGAGCGGCGCGAATTCATCGGCGAGGAACTGGTGACGTTTACCCTGGCACCGCATGCCCCGTATACCGTCAGCGACGACACCTTCCGCAAGGTAGTCACGCTGGCGGAGCAGGAAGACATGCTGATCCACTGCCACATCCACGAAACCCGCGGCGAGATCGACGACAGCCTGAAGGCGCACCAGTTGCGCCCTCTGGCGCGCCTCGACCGGCTGGGGCTGCTCAGCCCGCGCCTGATCGCCGCACACATGGTGCACATGAGCGACGACGAGATCGAACTGGTTGCCCGCCGCGGCGTCCATATCGCCCACAACCCGACGTCGAACATGAAGCTCGCCAGCGGCATCGCCCCGGTGCAGCGCCTGCTGGATGCCGGCGTCAATGTCGGCATCGGCACTGACGGCGCCGCGTCGAACAACAAGCTCGACATGCTGTCCGACACCCGCCAGGCCGCGCTGCTGGCCAAGGTCGGCAGCCTCGACCCGACCGCCGTGCCGGCTGCCACCGCACTGCGCATGGCGACACTGAATGGCGCCCGGGCGCTGGGACTGGGCGCAAAGACCGGCTCGATCGAAGTCGGCAAGCGTTTCGACGCCATCGCCCTCGACCTGGCCCAGGTGGAAACCGCCCCGACCTTCGATCCGATCTCGCATGTAGTGTACGCCGCCGGCCGCGAACAGGTCTGCGACGTCTGGGTCGACGGACGCCACCTGCTCGCCGCACGCACGCTGACCACGCTCGACCATACTGCCCTGCTGGCAGTGGCCGAGTCCTGGCGCAACAAGATTGCCGCCCGCTGAGGCGGCGGAGACTGACAGGACAGGAATCATGAGCCAGAACGTCGACCAGACCGAAATCGACAAATTCAGCCAGATGGCCCACAAATGGTGGGATCTGGACGGTGAATTCAAGCCGCTGCACCAGATCAACCCGCTGCGGACCGACTATATCGACCGCCACGCGCCGCTGGATGCGGCGCGCGTGGTCGACGTCGGCTGCGGCGGCGGCATCCTGACCGAAGCGCTGGCGCGTCGCGGCGCGACCGTGACCGGCGTCGATCTGGCGAAGAAATCGCTGAAAGTGGCGCAGTTGCACGCGCTCGACCAGGGGCTGACCATCGACTACCGCTGCGTGGCGGTCGAAGCGCTGGCGGCAGAACAGCCGGCCAGCTTCGATCGTGTGGTATGCATGGAAATGCTTGAACACGTGCCTGACCCGCAAAGCGTGGTCAGCAGCTGCGCCGCGCTGGCCCGACCGGGTGGCTGGGTGTTCTTCTCCACCCTGAACCGCAATCTGAAAAGCTACCTGATGGCGGTGGTCGGTGCCGAATACGTGCTGAACTGGCTGCCGCGCGGCACCCACGACTATGCGCGTTTCATCAAGCCGTCCGAACTGACGCGCATGGCACGCAACGCGGGACTGGAACTGGCCGATATCAGCGGCATGCGCTACAACCCGCTGACCCGCACCTACCATCTCGATAACGAGACCTCGGTCAACTACCTGATGGCCTGCCGCAAGCCGGGTTGAATCTGACGGGCCAGAAAAAACACGACGCCAGGGACTGGTCGTCGTGTTTTTTTATCTCGGCGACCGGAACTACATCGCCTCGCGCAACTGCGCGATCACCTCGCCGTTCACCAGCGTCGACGTGTCCTGGGTGATTTCCTCCCCCCTGGCGATCGAGCGCAGCAGGCGGCGCATGATCTTGCTGGAACGGGTCTTCGGCAGGTCGTCGCCAAAGCGGATCTCGTCCGGTCGGGCGATCTTGCCGATTTCGTGCGACACCCAGTTCTTCAGTTCCACGGCAAGCAGGCGTGCGGCGTCGCCGGTCGGACGCGGGCCCTTCAGCACCACGAACGCCACCACGGCCTCACCCTTGACCTCGTGCGGCTTGCCGACCACGGCGGCTTCGGCCACCAGCGGGTTGGCCACCAGCGCCGACTCGATTTCCATCGTGCCCAGACGGTGACCGGATACGTTCAGCACGTCGTCGATACGGCCCATGATCCAGAAGTAGCCGTCCTCGTCGCGGTGCGCCGAGTCGCCGGCCAGGTAGTACTGGCCGTTGAACTCGTCCGGGAAGTAGGTCTTGCGGAAGCGGTCGGCATCGTTCCAGATGGTGCGGACCAGGCTCGGGAACGGACGCTTGATGACCAGGAAGCCGCCATTGCCAAGTTCGACCGGCGCGCCGGATTCGTCGACGATATCGGCCATGATGCCCGGCAGCGGCAGGGTGCAACTGCCCGGCTTGGTCGCCACCGCGCCCGGCATCGGCGCGATCATCGCGCTGCCGGTTTCGGTCTGCCACCAGGTGTCGACGATCGGGCAACGACCGCCGCCAACCACTTCGTAGTACCACATCCACGCTTCCGGGTTGATCGGCTCGCCGACCGTGCCGAGCAGGCGCAGG
>NZ_KK211074.1:0-24411 GCF_000620105.1 Microvirgula aerodenitrificans DSM 15089
CCGAATCAGTTTTTTCCGAGGACTTCCTTCAGCATTTCGATGTCGAGTGCCTGATTGGCGACCAGACGTTTCAATCGGGCGTTCTCTTCCTCCAGCTGTTTCAGTCGTTTGGCTTCCGACACCTCCATACCGCCAAATTTGTTGCGCCAGTTATAGAAGGTGGCATCAGAAATACCATACTTGCGGCACAGTTCCGTGACCGGAAGACCGGCCTCCGCTTCCTTCAGGACGGCGATGACTTGCGCTTCAGTGAATCGAGACTTCCGCATGAGAGGCTCCTTTGGCCTTCATGCTAACTTATGCTTGGTATACCTGCAGGGGGGAAGGTCAACATGGCGCAGATATTCTTCATCATCTTTGAGATCGATATCGAGCAGATGAGCTTGTAGCCTCCTCTGGAGGGGGGGCCGCTTCTGCGATAAATAGAGAGCCCCAAGAAGTGACTGTGAGCGGGTCGCATGGTGGAGACCGCTGCTCCCCGATTTTTCCAGCAGTGTGGTATGGAGGCGACGGATAAAGTCTTCATCCTGAGGCGTGGCTGCGGTGAAAAACCGAACGATTTCGGCAACCACTCCTGGGTCTGTTGCGTTGTTGACCAAGCTTACTGCTTCCGTCAGGCAGACTGCTGAACGGCTGTCGCTGAGGGCGCGGAAAAGCTCGGCGGACTCTGGTGTATCTGCAAGATCAGCCGTTAAGGCTGCGAGCTCTGTCGCGGAGTGGCCCTCTAGCCTGATGGACTCGCCGCAACGGCTTGCCTCAATAAATTGATAGGCTAGGTTGCCCATTTTTGTCCCCTTAGAAGAGCCCAGCCGTCCCCAATGCGACCTGACGATGCGTGGAGGGGATCACCGGCTCAAGCTCAGGGCGAAGCACTGCGCCGACGAGAACTTGTATTCCTGGAATCTCCTCTACCGTAGTACTGACAGCATCAATCAGGGCCGTAAAATCCTCAGGACTCATTTCGGAAGCCGCAGGGGAATCGAGGACGATCAAGCCAGGGTGTCTACCAAACCCACGCGAGCGTGCAACTTTCAGCGTTGCCAGCGCGGTAGCAACACGCATGCGCAGATTCTCGCCGCTATTTAGGCCTGAGAATGTTGTCTCTACCCCTCCCTGAGTCATGGCCATCTTGTGGGCTTTGAAGGAGAAGGATTCAAGGTTGCGCACTCCGAAGCGCTCGGTTAGCCCGAAGACCTCTCTTTCTAACTCTGACATGAGTTCCGTTTGGAGCGCGTCCATCATGGCTTTTGTGAGTTTCTCTGCGGATTGAATAATCCGTAGTGCTTCATTACTTGGTGAACCCGCAGCTTCCAACTCACCGGTGGTAGAGGCCCCTAGTTCTTCTAGTCGGCCCTCGAGCTTAGCGATTTCCAGCTGCAGTGCGTCGTTGTTATCCGAGCTAGTTAAAATCTGTTCAATCGCTTGGATATCTCCTAAATACATCCCACGAGACGCTTCCGCTTGTTCCAGTATTGCCTCGGCGGCGCGGACAGCCGCGCCTGCGGTCTTTCTCGCAGCATCGGCATCCTGTACCGCGGCTTCGATGGCAGCCATGCTCGTGCCGCTATCTTCGGTGTCCTGCACATTGGTATTCCCGCAAAGCCCACAGGCCGTGCTTTCGGCGGCTTCAAATCGACCTGGTGCGAAGCCTGTCTCACATGCAGGGCAGCACACTGGTTTCAATTTACGGAACACATAGCCGGCCGCAACCTCATCCTTGGCTTGCTGTAGGCGCCGGCGGGTCTCTGTAAAGGCAACAGCGGTCTCCTGTGCAATTGTGCGGGTAGCTGTCAGCTTGTTTCGTAACGCCGTGACATCTGCCTGCGCGCGAGCAAGCGCGCCATCGAGCTTGCCGAGTTCAGACCGTAGTTTGCTACGATCGGGTAGTTTGGCCAATTCGTTACGCCGTGCCTCTAGTTGCTGGTTGAGTTCCTCCGCTCGGCTTGCTGTTTTGGCCTTAGCTGAGGCCGCTTGCGTGGCCGCCTTTTGGTGTGCGTTTTGCATGCGCTTGAGTGCAGTGGATATTGCCGTATAGGTCGATATCCATGGCAATCCAATAAACAATTGGATGAGGCGGATGGGCAGGCCATCCTCGGTGTGATCGCCAAAGATGGCCGGTCCTGGCCCTGCAATAAAAAACGCAGAGGACATCGCCGGCCAGCCGTGCTCGACCACGACGTCCTTTGCCTTCTTGTAGGCATGAAAGTGATCAAAACCTAACTCGTCCATGAACAAGTCTTCCATTGCATCCTTCAGCCCATCCCCGGCGGGTCCCTGATAAAGGCTAACCTCCGCATCATCTTGGCGGCGTACCAGGATGGCGACCGCCTTGGCCGGGTCGGTTTCGCCAGCTTCTTTTTGGAGCGAGATCGAATAGCAGACGTGGTCAATGGTAAAGGTCAGGCGTAGTGCGTCGATCCAGCTCCACACGTCACGCTTGATATTGCCTGGGAACCGGCCCTGCAATGCGGCTTTGATGGTTGACAGGATGCTCGACTTCCCCTTGGAGTTCCCTTGCGAAAGCAGTGCCCAAATGCCGTCGCTCAGTTCGGACCATTCAAACGAAAAGCGCTTTACAGCTTCTTTCGTGTGCTTCAGCCCTTCAAGGTGAATCGCCTTGATGTTCAGCGTCCGCGCGCGTGGTAGTACCGACTGTGGTTTGACCCCATATGTATCTAGGATGGTGGTGACAGTTTCCGCTGTCGTGTCGGCTTCAGTCGCAATTGCCGCATACCACTCAGTGACAGTCATCGAAAGTGGGTTGTTTTCCATATTCTAATCTCCCCTGATTTCGGCGATTCGAGCGAGTACCCTGTTCTTGATCGACGGGATCATCGCCCCGAAAGGCGTCGTGGCGTACTCTTCTTCGGCGTAATGAATATCCTTGAGCGCACTACCGCTTTTACCTTGAGCAACCAACAGAGCAAGCTGTGCCTGAGTTTCATACCATCTCAAGCTTGGCTGCTCCACGACGGCGTTCTTCAAAAATTCGCGCGCTTTGGGACCTGTGAGGTATTCGAACTGGTAGCCGCCTGTCGGAAGTTTCCGCTTCATGGTGCGCACGAGGCCTCGATACGACAAAACAGAGAGGGAGGTCTGCAAGTCGTCGTATGCCCCTCGTCGCCACCTAATCATCTTGACGATACGGATGTCTGGTTCGTTGTTGTCGAAGATCTGTTCGGCAGCTTCCAATGTCGACACATCACCAGTCTGCACGTAAAGATTGAGTAGCTGGTCAGCAAGATAGTCGGGATAACGAAGCCAGAAATCGATTGCCAGGGCCCGTTTTTCACCGAGGAAAACGCAGTCCCATCCCTCGAATGGCTTATCAATGGATTCACTACCTTGAACTAGGATGCAGAGGAGCCGAAGCGCATCTCGGTATACGTGCCCGGTTTCGGTTACCCTGCTATGTGATAAGTCATTTTCTCCCTGAGGCGTGAACATTTACCTGAGTCCCTCTGTCATGGTGTCGCCGTGTCGGATTATGGTAACCCATAAAAATACTATTGGCATGAACTAACCATAAAGGAAAACATGGGCTTGTCCCATCCCTCCGGAGAGGTTGTTCAACCTAACAGGTCGTTGCCTCAAACTGCATGGGGCTGCCTGACCTCGAGAATTCCAGGTGATCGCCTGTACAGTATTACATCGGCTGGGCCGATGGTTTTCGGCTCAACGTCGGCGCAGAATTCATTTATCTCGAGGCCCCAAGTAGGATGCAAATGGCGTGTTCTGGCGCAAGCGTACTGCTCGTGGTGAATCTTCCCGCAGCAGGGCGGCAGCCCGTTTGGGATGTTTGAGCAGTTCGGTCCATGCGTCGATGAAATCGCGGCTGCATAGCTGTTTGTTGCGCCACTTTGCTACCTGCTTCATGGCATAGCGAGCCACCACTGGCCCTGTGCGCTTGCCGCACAGCAAGCCGGCGACCCGCGCATGCATCCGCTTGCGTTGTGCCTCGCGTTGTTCTTGTCGCTGCTGCGCAAGGGCCCGGGCCTGAATGACTGCGAGTTCTACCTCGTCCCCTGTGACGGCTGCTTGATGATTGGTTGTAACCATATGCTTGGAGTGTCCTGACAATGGGGAACTGCAGTTGCTATAGATCATGTAAGCATGACAGTTTTTGCCGGCCTACCCACGCTCTACACGAAGGTAATGTTCTAGATCTTCCCGTAAAAACACGTAGGTAATGCCGCCATCGGTCCTTGGCCCACTCACAGGCCAGACCCCTCGATTGATCAGTGCTCTTGAGGCGGACTGGCGGCCATAGCCACTCAACTCAGCCAGTTCCCGTCCCCACACATAGCGTTGCCGAAACCGATCCAGCGTCTCCTTGTGAATGCTTGTCATTCTTTTTGATTCTGCTTGATGCCAATCGTATATTAGACCACGGTCCCGGAGCCAGTACAGCACATGCTCCTTGATCCCGAGATAACGAGCGGCACCGGCCAGTGAGAACACGGTTTTCTCTGGCTGGCGTTGCTCGAACCAGTGCCGGAAGCTCTGGCGGGACAGCAATAGCCCGCCGATGCCGACCTTGGCCGGGTTGTGTCCGATCATCTTGAGGTCACCCTGCTGGATGGCCTGCAACAGCTCTACCATGCCGGCCCCGTTACGGGTGTAGCCACGGCAAATCTGGTCGATCGAGATCAGGCTGCCGCAGTCCGGGGTGGCATGGGCATTGACCTGGACACTGGTCAGGAAGGTGTCCAGCACCTGCTGCTGGAACATCCACTGCACCGGATCGTTTTTGCCACCGCTGGGACGATAGGTGGGTTTGATCAGTCCTCGCTCGACGAACAGCTTCAGCCGGCCCTTGCTGACGCCCAGGTAGGCGGCGCTGTCGATCAGGTTTAGCATCCCGCCACTGGCCAGGAGAAACTGCTCCAGCGAAGTGCGGCTAATCATCAGGAAATCCCGCCTGCCGTGGTGGTCGGCGGACCAGCCTTGCAGTGCTCCTTGCTGTACCAAGGTCACTAGCTTGTCACGAGATAGGCAGGATTGCTGGCTGGCTTCGACCACGCTGATCACCGGGTGACGCTGTTTGACGCCATGGCTGATGAAATGGTGGCGGTCGGTGATCCGGCCTTTCCAGTGCAGCGCGATGAAGCGTTCCAGTTCCTGCCGGACGAAATGGAACTCTGGATGGGCCAGTGTCCTGTGCAGCCACGCTAGTTGCTGGCCAAGAAACTGGCGCAAGGACAGCGCGTACTCGCGGCCGGGCTGGACTCGTTCCTGCAGGAACGTGTCAAACACTGCAGGCCAGTTAGACAGCAATCGGGCGGTATTGGCCAGAATCGGCAGCAGCACCTTTAGATGGTGGTGCCGCTGGACCTTCTGCGGCTTGGTGACTGTGGAGAAGGTGGCGTAGCAGCCAAGGCTCCATAGCAGCTCACAGAGCCGGGTCAGGTGCAGTGTGGCCAACTCGGACGGCCAGTCCTGCTGCAAGGCGGTGGCTGCCGGTTCACCGCCAGTGGAGGTCACGAAGGCCGCAGAGATCAGCTGGCCCAGTGCCTGCAACGGGCCGTCTGCCTGGGGAGTACGAGCCTGCCGCAGATCCTGACCACAGAAGCAATGAAACAGCTCGCCTCCATGCCAGCGCAGAGGCTTGTGGCAACCCGGACAGTGCTCTTGCAGCAACTTGCCGTGCTCAGGGCAAACAATCTGTAGGGTCAGCTGCCACTCTGCTTTCCAGTAGCCGGATTCACGTAGACAGGCAGGACACCAGCGCCGGTGTTCGCTGTTCCAGAATTGGGTTTTGAGGCCCAACAGGTGAGATGGGGCAGGTTGCAATGCTGGAAGTGAGGGGCCGTAGATCTGGTGTAGCGAGGGTTCAGGATGACCGGTTGTCAGCTGCAGGAACTGGTGGAGGGTGACGTCGGGCCGGCTGTGCTGCCGGCGGATTTGGGCGACCCAGGCCAGGCTGCGATGGCCGTTGCGATCCCCTAGGCGGAGCAGGTAACCCAGCGTGCTTTCACGCGGCTGAGGCAGGGGCCGCGAAGGTAAATGGTAAGAAATTTCAGGCATGGCAAATCCCCCTCCGGGTGAGGGAGGGGGCCAAGGTTGTTACTGGGAGGCCGGTTTGGGGCGATGACGGGGGGAGTTGAACACGGTGGGTTCGAACGGCTCGCCGCGTTTGTTCAGCCGCCGGAACACAAACGCTGGGTTGAACGGGTTCAGCTTGCCGGTGCCGCCGGACCAGATCGCCTCGGTAAAGGCCTGTTCCAGCATCCAGGGCTCGATCTGCCGGTAATTGCCAGCCAGCCGGATCTCGGTGGCGGTCACCAGCAGCCTGCTCAGATAGCCGATCAGCCCGTTGGTCGCGTAGTGCAACCGAGGCAGCAGCTCGCTGGTGGCGAGGCCCGAGGTGCCGTTCTCTCCGGTCAACGGATCGAGCGAGAACACCACGTCGGCAAACTCGGACTGCCCGTCACCCTGTTCCAGCTCGAGCGGTGCCAGCAGGCAGTGGGCGGCGAAGCGTCGGCGCAGCTGTTCATTGATCCGCAGCAGTTCTTCCGACTGCGGCAGCCCAGCCAGCACGACTGGGATGCGCAGCGTGTCGATCAATACCTTCATCCACTCCGACACGTCGGTCGCACTCGCCCGCTTGCCTCGGTCGAGGAAGTGATGGAACTCGTCGATCATCACCATCTCGACCTGGCAGGCCTTCAGCAGTCGTACGATGCGGGCGGTTTTTTCGGTGGTGGTGCCGCTGCTGTACATCGGCTCACCGATGGCGATCAGGATCTCCTCGGCGAAGCTGCGCATGGTTGGTGCGGCCGGTACCCGTACATACAGCACGGGGATCCGGCGGTTTTCGGCCAGTTCCTCCGACGGGTGTTGCCGCCGATAAGTCTCCAGCGTCGTGCTTTTGCCGGCCCCGGAGGGGCCGAGCAATAGCAGGTTCCTGGGCGCAGCACCCTCAAGGGAGAGTTGATGGGCTCGAGCCAACTTGTCCATCGCCCGCTGGAAAGCAGGGTAATAGATGCGGGCATTTTCCAGTCGTTTGATCTGGTTGATATGAGCAATAGCGGTACTCATGATCGGTCCCCCTGATCATCCGGGTTGAACCGGGTCGGCAGCGGGCGTGGGGTGAACTGAAGCACCGGCTCTGGAGGAGTCGGCGGCTCGTCGTCCTGACGTTCCACCAGCGTTGAGCGGGTATTCGAATGGATGCCAGCCTTTTGCGCGGCCCATTTGCGCTTGCCCAGCTTCTTGCTGCGGAAGGCTTCGCCAATGGTGTTACGCAGGCGCTCCTTACTGGCGGCCAATCCGGAATGGTCGGTTTCTCCCTGCCCGTTTTCCTTCAAGCCCTGCTGGATCAGCTGGTGCTGGGCCAGCCGCAGGCCGTTAGCGTATTCGAATTCAACCGCCGGCACCGCAATGGCCTTGCCGGAATCGGGGTCGATGACATGGATCTGGCCCAGATCTTCCACCGAATAGCGCACCATCACCTTGACCCGGGTGCCATGCCGATGCCGGATCGGGAACAGGGCTCGAGAGTTGTAGCGCAGTCCGTGTAATTCGACCCCGTAGTGGCCAAGTACCCGCTCCGTCGCGTGGGACAGGGCGACATCGAGGCGGCTACGCTCGGGTAGTTCGATCGGGGTCAGGCGCTGGCTGTCGCGCCATTTGGCGTAGGGGGTGGTCTTGAGCCCGCGGTGATAGCTGTGGGCGTAGATGTCGACGATCCAGATGTGCAGGGCATGGAGCAGCTCGTCGAAGGTGGCGACTGCTTCCTTGACCGGATCGTAGCCGTGCCTCTCCAGCCAGTTGGCGAAGGACGTACCGGGCTGGGCATGGGCGAACTGGCTGGCCACCGAGCCCAGCATGCGTTCCACCCGCCCCTTGAAATAGGGCTTCTTTTTGGGGCAGAACTGCAGGTAGATTGATAGCTCGAAGCAAGCCTGTTCCAGTGACTGCGAATGGAATTCCAGCCCGTTGTCGCAGATCAGCGTGTCCGGCAAACCATAGCAGGGCCAGTCGTGCTCAACCCGCGGATAACGCTCCTGCAGATTCCCTTTCGGCAGCACCGCATGACGCAGGCAGCCGAATACCGATTCGACGCTGGGGGGCGAGAAACCAAGGTAGAACCCCAGCACCATCCGGCTGTAGTGGTCGATGACCAGCGTCAGCCACGGGCGACCCAGCGGTAGCCAGGTTTTGTCGTCGACTACAAACAGATCGAGTGGAGTGTGATCGATTTCTACCCGTTCCAGTATGAACTTTGACTTTGGTGCCGCCAGGCTAGTGCGGAACTCGTTGTTGGCGTATTCCTTGCCGTTTCGGGCAAGTGATTTTTCGTACTCGGGGATGGTCTGCACCGCCCGGCGCACCGTGTTGTAACTGGGTATACGGAGTTGATCGTTGGGTGATCGCAGGCGGTTCAGTTGATCGATCCGTGCCCGCAGGCTGTCGTGAATATCCCTGATTGAGCACCCGGGCCCCTCTAGGAAGCGGGTTTGAATGAGATCCACGAGCGCTTCCTGGACCTCAATGGGAGATCTGCAGCCGTAGGAACCAGAGCAGCGAATAAGCTGCACGAGAGTACGGGCATCTTGGTTGCCGCTGCTGTAGCGACGGTACCAGCGATACAGTGAGCTGCAACTGGGCGGGGTGGGATCTCCCAGCTTTTTACTTATCAGGGCAATTCGCTCTGACATGACGGTGGATGACCAGTTGGGTGGTCCGAATGACGTCAGCTCATCCAGATAGTGTTTCCGTCGTAGAGCCGCCGCCTGCAAGGGTTCAGGAAAGGCAGAAAACGGTTGTGACGTACGCCGGTTGATTGTCTCTGTTTGTCTGTCGAGGGACTCCAGTGATGTGCCGGGTTGTAGACGATGTTCGTCATACAGAGCCAGTAGCTCGCCTTTGTTGTACTGCTGCAGCATTAAGGACTCCATGTCCTCTAGGGTGAACTGCTCACCGTTGATGGCACGGGCAATCCGGTATCGGCGACCGTCCAGCAGCATGGCCTTGCCGGTCTCAAAGGAAATTCTGGACATGAGCATCTCCTTGGCTGGGTGCGAAAACTGGTGTGCTGAGGCAGAGCTCTTGGCTCCAGTCGAAGATCAGCAGGCTGTGGGCAATGGCCGCGAGGGCATAGGGCAAGCCGCCCAGAGATTGGCCCCACTCTTCCAGCGTTTTGTTGGGGCAAGACCGGTGGAGTACGCGGGGCACCGGTTCCGGCAAAGGGGTCGACAAATAGCGATGCAGCAGTTTGAGGTTGCCAAGCCGGGGTTCGCGACGGATGGCGTCATCCGTCAGGATGCGGAAGCGCTGGTTAGTGGCTCGCATTTCATTGCGGATCAATGCAAAGGTTTGGGCCAGATCAGGCTGGGTTAGCTTGGCTGCCGGCTTGACCTCAAGCACGAGGGTCGAGCCGTCCTCCAGTTTCAGGGCGAAATCCGGGGTGTAGCGCCTGACTCGTGTGCCATCGGTGAAGGGGAGCGTGAACGGTTGTTCGCGGATGTCTGTAACCGACTCGGAAAAGTCGCACAAATACAGAGCATCCCGTTCGAGCAGAGATTCGAACGCCACCATTCGGCCTGCTTTGACCGAGGGAAACTTGCCGCGGACGATGCCGCCCGTATGGGCGACGACTTGGCGAGCCGGCGTGTGCGTGCCCGACCGCCAGGCCGGCTGGAAGCCGGTGCTGTGGAAAGTGGTTTTCATGTCAGCCTCTCGATTTGCGAATCGACAGGGCGCAAGCACCCCTGCCAATTCGCGAGCTATCGAAAAATTGGACGCAAGAGGGCTTGACCGACTGTAGGAGGCTGACGATACTGGAGGTGCGAACTCATTAGTGGGGTGTCAACCTCACCACCAGACGGGGCGGGCTCTTGCTTAGGTAAAGGGGTCGTCCCGTTTTTACATTTCGCGTCTCCTTTTTAAAATGACCCGAGCTAAGGTGCGGCAGTGCTTATCTGGCAAATAGCTGACTGGGTCTGAATGTTCAAGCGAGAAATTTAATATGCTGGGCCTTTCTTGACAATAGAGAGGTCTGTTTATTTTATTTTCAGATTCTGTATACAGAATATTTGATTGTTTTATTTATTAGATATTTGTGTGTATATGAATGGTTGGGTTCATATTTTTATTTAGATATAAAGACAATAGCCGCTCAATTGAGCAGCTATTGTCCTGTCGCATTCATTTTTATTTAATGATTTTTTCACGGTGAAAATTTAAAAAGCAAAGAAGCCCGCTTTAGGCGGGCTTCTTTTTGGTTTTTTCATCGATCATGGAAATTTCTTCATCGATCGTGGAAACCTACAACAGCACCCTCAAATATCAATATTCCGCGCAATCAGCGCATTGCTCTCGATAAAGGCCCGGCGTGGTTCGACCTGGTCGCCCATCAGCGTGGTGAACACGTCGTCGGCCGCCATGGCGTCCTCGATGCGCACCTTCAGCAGGCGGCGCACGGTCGGGTCCATGGTCGTATCCCACAGCTGGGCCGGGTTCATCTCGCCCAGGCCTTTGTAGCGCTGGATATTGATGCCGCGACGGACTTCGTTCATCAGCCAGTTCAGTGCCTCGTCGAAGCTGGCGACCAGGCGGCCGGCGGTTTCGCCGCGCTTGATGGCGGCGCCGGGGCCGATCAGGCCGGCCAGCATGTCGCTGGTCTTTCTGACCTGCGCGTAGTCGGCGCTGTCGATGAAGCTCTGGTCGAGGTAGGTCGTGATCGCGTTGCCGTGCAGGTGGCGGATGATGCGCACCAGCCAGCCGTCGTTCTTCTCGTCATGGACGGCTTCGAGCGAGATCGGCGACTCGGCCAGCACCGGCGTCAGCGCGGCGATGGCCGCGCGGGTGTCGGCCTCGGTTTCCAGGCTGATGCTCGGCACGTGCAGCAGGGCATTCAGCACCAGCGTGTCGATGACGCGGCTTTCGCGTTCGATGACTGCCTGTGCGACCAGGAACTGGCGTGCCAGCGCACCGAGTGCGTCACCGCTGATCGGGTCGGCGCCTTCACGCGGGATCAGGCGGGCATTGTCGAGCGCCAGTTCGAGCAGGAACTGGTTCAGTTCGCTGTCGTCCTTCAGGTAGCGCTCCTGCTTGCCGTGCTTGAGCTTGTACAGCGGCGGCTGGGCGATGTAGATGTGGCCGCGTTCGACCAGCTCCGGCATCTGCCGGTAGAAGAAGGTCAACAGCAGCGTGCGGATGTGGGCACCGTCGACGTCGGCGTCGGTCATGATGATGATGCGGTGGTAGCGCAGCTTGTCCGGGTTGTAGTCGTCCTTGCCGATCGAGGTGCCCATGGCGGTGATCAGCGTGGCGACTTCCTGGCTGGCGATCATCTTGTCGAAGCGTGCGCGCTCGACGTTGAGGATCTTGCCCTTCAGCGGCAGGATGGCCTGGAACTTGCGGTCGCGGCCCTGTTTGGCCGAGCCGCCGGCGGAGTCGCCCTCCACCAGGTACAGTTCGGACAGCGCCGGGTCCTTCTCCTGGCAGTCGGCCAGTTTGCCCGGCAGGCCGAGCCCGTCCATCACCCCCTTGCGGCGGGTGATTTCACGCGCCTTGCGCGCCGCTTCGCGGGCACGGGCGGCCTCGACGATCTTGCCGGTGACGATCTTGGCGTCGACCGGGTTTTCGAGCAGGAACTCGGACAGCGTCTGACCGATGATTTCGTTGATCACCGGACTGATTTCGCTGGAGACAAGCTTGTCCTTGGTTTGGGAGCTGAACTTCGGATCAGGCAACTTGACCGACAGGACGCAGGTCAGGCCTTCGCGCATATCGTCACCACTGGTCTCGACCTTGGCCTTCTTGGCGATCTCGTTGTGCTCGATATACTGGTTGAGGGTTCGCGTCATTACCTGGCGCAGTGCGGTCAGGTGCGAGCCGCCGTCGCGTTGCGGGATGTTGTTGGTGAAGCACTGGACGTTCTCCTGATAGGAGTCGTTCCACTGCATCGCCACCTCGACCGTCATGCCTTCCTTCTCGCCGATGGCGTGGAACACCTTCGGGTGCAGCGCGGTCTTGTTGCGGTTCATGTACTCGACAAAGCCGGCCACGCCGCCGCAGAAGGCGAAGTTCTCTTCCTTGCCGTTGCGACGGTCTGCCAGCGTGATGCCGACGCCGTTGTTCAGGAAGCTCAGTTCGCGGATGCGCTTGGCGAGGATGTCGTAATGGAACTCGACCGTGCCGAAGATTTCCTGGCTGGCGTAGAAGGTGACTTCGGTGCCGCGATGGGTGGTCTGGCCGGTGACCTTCAGCGGTGCGACCGGTTCGCCATGGCGGAACTCCATTTCATGGACCTTGCCGTCACGCCAGATCTTCAGTCGCAGCCAGTCGGACAGTGCGTTGACCACCGACACGCCGACGCCGTGCAGACCGCCGGAGATCTTGTAGCTGTTGTTGTCGAATTTGCCGCCGGCATGCAGCACGGTCATGATGACTTCGGCTGCCGAGCGGTTTTCTTCGGTGTGGATGTCGGTCGGGATGCCGCGGCCGTTGTCCTCGACCGAGATCGAGTTGTCCGGGTTGATGGTGACGCGCACCGTGTCGGCGTGGCCGGCCAGCGCCTCGTCGATGGAGTTGTCCAGCACCTCGAACACCATGTGGTGCAGGCCGGTGCCATCCGAGGTATCGCCGATGTACATGCCAGGACGCTTGCGTACCGCGTCCAGCCCCTTCAACACCTTGATACTGTCTGCACCGTATTCCTGTTCACTCATCACTCTACTCGATTCGGTCGGTTGTTCATGGACAGCGCGCGGGCGTCCGTGGCTTGGCGGGGCAGGCCCCGCCGGGATTCCGCAATGGTCGTTGCGACGGCCGGGCACTGCGCCCCGCCTGCGTTCACCGCGGTCTGTCCGTTGCTGTCCTTGTGCCTGGCGGCTGCCCGCTCAGGCGATACATCGCCCGGGTCGTTGACCAGAGCCCGGGCGGTTGGGGCAGGGCGGGGCGGAAAATCCGCCGCCACACCTGCTCGATGCTGTCGATGGTCTGACGGCGGGCTAGATGCGCATCGGCATCACGATGTACTTGAAGTTCGGGTTTTCCGGGATGGTCACCAGCGTGCTGCGGTTCGCATCGCCAAAGGCCAGCTGCAGCGTGTCGACGTGCAGCGCGGCCAGCGCATCCTGCAGATAGGCGATGTTGAAGCCGATCTCCAGGCTGTCGCCGACGTAGCCGATTTCCAGTTCTTCCTCGGCTTCTTCCTGCTCGCTGTTGTTGCACTGGATCGACATCTTGCCGGTCTGCAGGGCGATGCGGACGCCACGGAACTTCTCGTTGGCCAGAATCGCCGCCCGGCCCAGCGCCTGCTGGAATGCCTGGCGTTCGATCAGGAAAATCTTGTCGTTGTCGAGCGGGATCACCCGGTTGTAGTCCGGGAACTTGCCGTCGACGACCTTGCTGATGATTACCGTGCCGCCAAAGGCGAAGCGCACCTGGTTGGCCAGCAGCTCGATCTGGATTTCCTCGTCGTTGTCGGCCAGCAGCTTGGCCAGTTCGAGGATGGTCTTGCGCGGCAGGATCACTTCGGCCTTCGGCAGGTTTGCCTCGACCGTGGTCTGCGCGAACGCCAGACGGTGGCCGTCGGTGGCCACCAGTTTGACCAGATTGCCGTCGGTCACGAACAGCAGTCCGTTCAGGTAATAACGGATGTCCTGCACCGCCATCGCGTACTGGACCTGCGACAGCAGCGCCTTGAATTCCTTCTGCGCCAGCGTCAGGCTGGCCTGGGCGTCGTGCGACACCGACAGCAGCGGAAAGTCGTCGGCCGGCAGCGTCTGCAGGTTGAAGCGGCTCTTGCCGGCCTTGACCGTCAGGCGGCCGTCGTCATGATCGAGCGATACGGTCTGGTGATCCGGGATGGCGCGCAGGATGTCCGAGAATTTCTTCGCCGAGGTGGTCAGGCGGAAGTCACCACCGGCCAGTGAGTCCGGGCTGGCGTGGGTGATCTGGATTTCCAGGTCGGTCGCGAGAAAGGTCAGCGTGTCGCCTTTCTTTTCGATCAGCACGTTGGCCAGAATCGGCAAGGTATGGCGCCGCTCGACGATGCCGGTGACGGCCTGGAGCGGTTTTAGCAGGGCGTCGCGATCGGCTTGCAAAATCTGCATGTCAGTTGACTCCTCGTCTGGAGATGGAATTCAGGGGGCTCAGTTGCGCAACATCTGGAGCAGAACATTGTAATCGCGGGAGATGTCACTGTCCGACTCGCGCAAGTCGGCCACGGTGCGGCACGCATGCAGCACCGTGGTGTGATCCCGTCCGCCAAAGGCATCACCGATATTCGGCAGGCTCAGCGGCGTCAATTCCTTGGCCAGCGCCATCGCGACCTGGCGCGGCCGGGCGATGTCACGGCTGCGCTTCTTGCTGTGCATGTCGGACAGCTTGATCTTGTAGTAGTCGGCAACCGTCTTCTGGATGTTGTCGACGGAAATCTGCCGGTTGCCGGCGGCCAGGATGTCTTTCAGCGCTTCCTTGACCAGTTCCAGCGAAATCGGCTGGTTCGAGAAGCGCGAATAGGCGACAACGCGCTTCAGCGCGCCTTCAAGCTCGCGCACGTTCGAACGCACGTTCTGGGCGATGAAGAACGCCACATCGTTGCCGAGCTTCAGGTTGTCGGCCTCGGCCTTCTTCATCAGGATGGCGACGCGCATTTCCAGCTCAGGCGGCTGGATCTCGACCGTCAGGCCCCACGAGAAGCGCGAGATCAGGCGTTCGTCCATGCCTTCTATCTGCTTCGGGTAGGTATCACAGGTCATGATCACCTGCTTGCCGCCTTCGAGCAGCGCGTTGAACGCGTAGAAGAACTCTTCCATGGTCCGGTTCTTGCCGGCGAAGAACTGGATATCGTCGATCAGCAGCAGGTCGAGCGAGTGGTAGTAGCGCTTGAACTCGTCGAAGGCCTTGTGCTGGTAGGCGCGCATGATGTCGGCGACGTAGCGCTCGGCATGGATGTAGCGGATCTTGGCCTGCGGGTTCTTCTGGAATACGTGGTTGCCGATGGCCTGGATCAAGTGAGTCTTGCCGAGGCCGACGCCGCCGTAGACGAAGAACGGGTTGTAGGTCGAATCACCGGGATTGTCGGCGATCTGCAGCGCAGCGGCGCGGGCGAGCTGGTTTCCCTTGCCGGTGACCAGGCTTTCAAAGGTGAAGGCCGGGTTCAGCCGCGTGCTTTCGTGCCCGCCGCCGATGGCCGGTTTGGGCGCGGTCATCCGTGGCTGCTGGGTGTGGGTGGACTCGGCCGGGATCTGGACGTCGCCGGTTTCCGAACTGACGGCGGCGCGGCGCGGGGCTTTTTCGCCCGGGGCCGTCGTGGCGGCGGCACCGCCGATACGCAGTTCCACCGACACGGCGTCGCCGAACAGCGCCTCCGCCAGGGTCTCGATGCGGGCCAGGAAGCGGTCCTTGACGAAGCCGAGCGAAAAGCGGTTTTGCGCGTACAGCACCACGCCCTCGTCGCTGACGACGCAGACGAGAGGCTTGATCCAGGTGTTGAACTGCTGCGGCGACAGCTCGGCCTCGAAACGGGCCAGGCACTGTGGCCAGAAGGCGGAGAGATCGGTCATTGGCAAACGTTCGGCGTTACGGGAACGCGGGGAAACAATCGGCAGGTGTTGTGGCATACCGCCGGTCAATCAAGCATTCTACCTTGTAACCGGGAAGTTATCCACAGCCATGAATCCGTTAAATGGTTGACAAGACAGCGATCTCCGGCTGTAATCTCTCGTTTATTTTCTGTTCCGAACATAGGGTATCGAGATGAAGCGCACCTTCCAACCGTCCGTCGTGAAGCGCAAACGCACCCACGGCTTCCGCGTCCGTATGAAGACCCGTGGTGGTCAGAGCGTCATTGGCGCCCGCCGTGCCAAGGGCCGCAAGCGCCTGGCCGTCTAAGCGTTCAGGCCCCGTGGCCTTTCGCTTTCGCCGCGCGCAGCGTCTGCTGAAAACGGATGAATTTTCATCCGTTTTTCGTTTGCGCCAGATGCGAACCAACGCCTGGTTTCAGGTCTACGTCAGTCCCAACACGCTCGGGCATGCCCGGCTGGGGCTGGTCGTCGGCAAGAAGACGGCCAAGCGGGCAGTACGCCGCAACTACATCAAGCGCTCAGTCCGCGAGATCTTTCGCCAGCACCCGGCCCGCCTGACGTCGTTCGACTTTGTCGTCCGCGCCAGAACGGCGTTCGGTCCCGCCGAACGTGCCGAGGTGGAGCAGGCGTTAGCGGCTTTGTTTGCCAGGTTGTCGACATGTCGCGTATCGTCCTCGCGCTGATTCGTTTCTACCAATTGGCCATCAGTCCGCTGATCCCGCCGCGCTGCCGTTTCCAGCCCACCTGTTCGCAGTACGCGATCGAGGCGGTCCGGAAATACGGCGTGCGCAAGGGTGGCTGGCTGGCGCTTAAACGGCTCGGCCGTTGTCGCCCTGGTGGCGGCTGCGGCTACGACCCGGTTCCTTGAATCCCTCACCCGGTTACGAGATGGATACCAAACGTCTTATCGTTTTCATCGCGTTGTCCTTCGGCCTCCTGTTTGTCTGGCAGGAATACTTTGCGCCGAAGCCTGCGCCGAAACCCGCCGTCGTGACGACGCATACCGCATCCGGCGTGACGACGACGTCCGGCGCACCGGCTGCGACGGCTGACGCGTCCGCGAACCTGGCCAGGGGCCAGAGCGTGGAAGTCACCACCGACATGGTGCGCGCGCGCATCGATACCGCCGGTGGCGATGTCCGCAGCCTGGACCTGCTGCAACAGGGTTCGGTCGACGACCCGTCCAAGCCGCTGACGCTGCTGACTGACCAGGGGGGACGCACCTATGTCGCCCAGAGCGGCCTGCTGTCGCCGGTGGTCGGCCTGCCGACGCACAAGACCGTGTTCAGCGTCGAAAAGACCCAGTACACGCTGGCCGATGGCCAGAACAGCGTGTCGGTCACGCTGGTTGCGCCGCCGGAAAACGGGGTGCAGGTCAGGAAGACCTTCACCTTCACCCGTGGCTCGTACCTGATCGACGTCCGTTACGACATCCATAACGAAACCGGCCGGCCGCTGCCCGCCAGCGCCTACTACCGGCTGCTGCGCGACGGCAAGGCACCGGAAGGCGAAGGCCGCTTCGCGCACACCTTCACCGGCCCGGCGGTCTATACCGACGCCGGCAAGTTCCAGAAGGTGGCCTTCGAGGACCTGGACAAGCACAAGGCCAGCTACGAGAAGAACTCGGACAACGGCTGGGTGGCCATGCTGCAGCACTACTTCGCCAGCGCGTGGATCCTCAAGACCACCGACGGCAAGAGCGTCTGCATCAACGCCCAGAGCTGCCAGTTCGAGCTGAAGCCGGTTGCGGGCGGCCTGTACTCGGCCGGCGTGGTCGTCAACCTGCCGGTCATCGCACCGGGGGCGACGCAGACCATCTCGGTGCCGCTGTATGCCGGTCCGGAAGAGACCAGGGTGCTGAAGGCTACCGCGCCGGGTCTGGAACTGACCAAGGACTACGGCTGGGTGACCATTATCGCCACGCCGCTGTTCTGGCTGCTGCAGACCCTGCATGGCCTGGTCGGCAACTGGGGCTGGGCGATCGTGCTGCTGACGGTCATCGTCAAGGCGGTGCTGTATCCGCTGTCGGCCACCAGCTACCGCTCGATGGCGAAGATGAAGGCGCTTGCGCCGCGCATGGAACGTCTGAAGGCGCAGTTCGGCGACGATCGTGCCAAGTTCCAGCAGGCGATGATGGAGATGTACAAGGCCGAGAAGGTCAACCCGCTCGGCGGCTGCCTGCCGATCGTGGTGCAGATCCCGGTGTTCATCGGCCTGTACTGGGCGCTGCTGGCGTCGGTGGAACTGCGTCAGGCGCCGTGGCTCGGCTGGGTGCATGACCTGACCCGTCCGGACCCGTTCTACATCCTGCCGGTGCTGATGGCTGCGACCACCTTCGCGCAGACCTTCCTCAACCCGCCGCCGACCGATCCGATGCAGGCGAAGATGATGAAGATCATGCCGCTGGCGTTCTCGGTGATGTTCTTCTTCTTCCCGTCGGGCCTGGTGCTCTACTGGCTGACCAACAACATCCTGTCGATCGCCCAGCAGTGGTTCGTCAACAAGAACATCGAGAAGGCCGCTGCGGTCGAGCGAAACTCCTGATGCGTGACGTCCGCGCGCCGGTCTGACCGGCGCGACCGCAAACGCCCGTTCCCTTGCCGGAACGGGCGTTTGCCATTCATTTCCTTGTGCCGTGCCGCACGGCCCATGAAACAATAAGACCATGAACACCCTCTACGCCCCCGAAACCATCGCCGCCGTCGCCACCGCCCCCGGGCGGGGCGGCGTCGGCGTCATCCGTGTGTCCGGTCCGTCGCTGCAAGCGTTCGCCCAGGTCATTTCCGGCGGCAAGTCGCCGCTGCCGCGCCGGGCGCTGTATGCCAACTTTGTCGACGCCGATGGCCGCGCCATCGACAGCGGACTGCTGCTGTACTTCCCGGGGCCGAACTCGTTTACCGGCGAGGACGTGATCGAACTGCAGGGCCACGGCGGCCCGGTGGTGCTGAAGATGCTGCTGGCGCGCTGCATGGAACTGGGCGCGCGGCTGGCGGAGCCGGGCGAGTTCACCAAGCGGGCGTTCCTGAACGAGAAGCTCGATCTGGTCGAGGCCGAAAGCGTGGCCGACCTGATCGATGCGCAGAGCGAGGCCGCCGCACGCTCGGCGCTGATGTCGCTGAAGGGGGCGTTCTCGCGTGACGTGAATGCGCTGGTCGACACGCTGATCGAGCTGCGCATGCTGACCGAGGCCACGCTCGACTTCCCTGAGGAAGACGACGTCGAGTGGCTGGAAAAGGCCAATGCGCTGGGCCGGCTGGCGGCAGTGCGCTCGCGCCTGGATGGCGTGCTGGCCACCGCCCGTCAGGGTGCGCTGCTGCGCGAGGGCATGCGGGTGGTGCTGATCGGCCAGCCGAATGTCGGCAAGTCCAGTCTGATGAACGCGCTGGCCGGCGACGAGGTCGCCATCGTCACCGAGGTGGCCGGCACCACTCGTGACACCGTGCGCGAACAGGTGGTGCTGGACGGGGTGCCGGTGCACATCATCGACACTGCCGGTCTGCGCGACACGGCCGACGTGGTGGAAAAAATCGGTATCGAACGTACCTGGGCCGCCGTGGACCAGGCCGATCTGGCGCTGCTGCTGATCGACGGTCGCGACGGCGTGACCGCCGACGATGCCGCCATCCTCGCCCGCCTGCCGGACCGCCTGCCGCGGGTGGTCGTGTTCAACAAGATCGACCTCAGCGGCGAGGCCGCCGGCCTGAGCGAAGGCGACGGCCATCAGATCGTCCACCTGTCGGCCCGCTCGGGGGCGGGGGTCGACGTGCTGCGCCATGTGCTGCTCGATGCCATCGGCTGGCAGGGCGAACGCGAGGGCCTGTACCTGGCCCGCGAGCGCCACCTCGACGCCATCCGTCGCGCCAGCGCGGAACTGGACGCCGCCCAGGACGCCTACGGGCTGGCCGCCGAGCTGTTCGCCGAGCACCTGCGCCGCGCGCAGGAGGCATTGTCGGAGATCACCGGCGAGTTCCGGGCCGACGACCTGCTCGGGGTGATTTTCAGCCGGTTCTGCATCGGAAAATAATTTGATGTCCCCTGGGGTCCCGGGGCATCCATAAATTCTGTGAAAACCAGCAGATAGTAGGCCTATTTGTCCTGCGGAATCCCGGTATGTCCGTGGACATCCAGCCACTTTAGGTACACGCTTTGGTACACAAATAACTGGGTTTTGGTTATTGTGTACCTACGAGTGAGTAACCGAGAGCTGCCATGCCACGCCAGTCTACCCCGCTGACCGATACCAAAATTAAGGCGCTGAAGCCCCGGGCTGAACGTTACCGGGTTAGCGATACCGGTGGGCTGTTGCTGGAAGTCATGCCGAGTGGTTCCAGAATCTGGCGATACCGCTACCAACAGTACGGTGTCCGCCAGCCGGCACTGACCATCGGTAGCTATCCGGATATCAGCCTGGCTGCTGCCCGCAGGCAGAGGGATGCCTGGGCTGCTCTGGTGGCTAACGGGGAGTCACCCAAACGAGCAGTGCAGAAAGACAAGCTTGAGCAGCTGAACACGGTTGCTGCTTTTGCAGAGGCATGGATTGCTGAGCAGTTACCAGGCAAGTCTGATAGTTACCAGTCGACCATGCGACGCATTCTGGCCAAGGACGTTTTGCCCAGACTGGGTGACATGCCTCTGAGAGAGGTAAAACCCGCTGACATCCTTGAGCTGTGTGACCGGATCAAGTCCCGTGGAGCACCCAAAATGGCGCTACTCACCCGCAATGTACTCAAGCGGATGTATGACTTTGCTATCGCCAGGCAGTTGGTGGACTACAACCCCGCTGCCTCCCTAGTGGCTCGCTTCATCGCAACGGAAGAAAGCCGGACTCGGGTTTTGTCTGGAAAAGAGGTTGGTGAGGTCCTGCGAGGGGTGTATGCCTCGGATATTCGCCGGTCGCTGAAACTGGCCCTTCACCTTCTGGCCATCACGATGGTGCGTAAAACCGAGCTGACAAACTCGAAGTGGGAAGAGGTCGACCTTGAGGCCGGGGTCTGGGACATTCCGGCCGAACGCATGAAAAGAGACCGACCTCACCGGGTCTATCTGTCACAACAAGCCAAAGATCTGTTGCAAGAGCTGCGAAATCTGTCTGGCCAATCTGCCTATCTGTTCCCCAGCTCTCGCGGGGCGGTAGACCGTCCGATTTCCAGCAGCACGTTGAACCAGGCCATCCGGGCCCTGGCACTGGAAGTACAGCACTTTGTCCTGCATGACTTCCGTCGCACCGCTTCGACTCACCTGCATGAGATGGGTTATCCATCCGATGCCATAGAGAAAGCGCTTGCCCACAAGATCCCTGGTATCAAGGGCGTGTACAACCGTGCAGAGTATGCCGAGCAACGTCGGCTCATTTTGCAGGCCTGGGCTGACTTTGTTCAGGGGCAAGTAGAGGGAAGCAGGATCGTGCCTTGAGTGCTTTGGGGATTTTCCCCACAGGTGTGGGCAGTTCTATGACCTCGCACGTGCTGTGGTGCTCGTCTTCCTTCCCGCCGACGAAGGTCAATTCAAGTGCTGCACCAGGAGTGGGCCAGTAAGCGTTAATGACCTCTCGCCTTCCCTCTGTATGGTGGCTTGGCCACCATGCCAGCGAGGGCAAGATTGCCGATGTTGCGGAGACCACCGGTCGGAAGTCGGCCTAAGCGGTCCTCCACGGCATCTGCCCTGAGTGGCCGTTAAGGGCCAAATTCCGGCCATTTCCGTTACACCGTCGCCGAAGGGCTACTTTCAGACTTTGGGAACGAACACTTTCGACCCATATCGGCCGGTTAGGCTATACGAGATCTGAGCTTTGCGCGCGGAACCATACCGGCCACTCGGGAAGGATATCCAGCATCACGATACCCCGGTATTGCGAAATGCTGAAGGAAAGGTGCGCAATGCCCTAAAGCCACGCCAGTGTTCGCCTGATAGCTGCGGCGCGTCTGAGCGGACATAAGCCCGCTCCCTCCGGGGAGCGGGTCTGACGCCTTCTTTTTTTCCTCAGCACGTCGTCGTTCAGATCGCCGTTTCGGCACCAGCCAGTGCCTGTAGCCGCTTCACTTCCTGTAGAATCTCTGTGTGGACTGCCATGCGATCCAGAACGCGACTGGTGGCTGCCTGAGAAAGCCAGCTCGGACCAACGAGGGACCTGAGGTGCGCCAGCTCCTGCGGCGTAGCGAGGCGACCGAATTGGGAATAGATGCTCATGTGGGCGAGTGTCGTCAATTCGTCGAGGTCACTTGAATGGCCGCCGAGTGAGCGAATCTGACTTTTGCTGACCGTGTCCATCTCGATCACGATTTCCCGCTGACTCCCTTTATAGCGACCCGCGCCTTCCCCGTAGCCGGTGATCGACGCCTTATTCGCTTCCATGGCAGCCAGAAAATTACGATCCTGGTACAGACGGTTGATGTTAACGATGATCTGCGCGGGTGCCGCCCTCTCGATCACCACGATCACGCCCTGGTAGTCACCTCCCTGAGGCGGCACCCCATTTTTAAAGGTCATGGCAACAGGATAGCTCAGCGTCCATGACGACACCTTCTCCCTGAGGCAGTCGTCGGCGATCAGACCCCATACGAAGCCCTTCGTCAGGCCGACCTGACGGTAGCAGCGTTTCACACTTGTCCGGAATTTCGCCGGGAGCGAGGCGCATTGCTCCTTGAGCGCTGCAGCCCGCTTCTCCGTGGAGCTGCGTTGCCAGTCGCTAACGGCTTGAAGCAGAGACAGTTCGAACTTGTTTGCAGCCATGTGCTTTTGCTTGAAATAATTGAAAAAAGAAAGTGGCCAGATTTTCTCACGGCCGCACGCACGGGTTGTGGTCGTGACATAAAGCCCGATCCCCGAAGGAAGCGGGCTTTATGCTGGACCTCGGATCTTGTCATCGCTAGAGAGGTCATGGAGGATACCTGTGAGCGCGTCATCATCGCGCTTTCCGGTTCGTTCATGTTATCCCCCATCTCCGTGGATTTGATTCAGTGCGCAGACTGACGCAGCATCGTTGCCTTTTCCGGTTCGAGATGTACGCACGCCGCGTGTCTCTGCGGGGACCGGCAGGGTGATTGCGCGATCGTCCCATGTGCTTTCAAGCTAGCGTCCGCGATCGCCGGCTCCCGAATGTTCATCATTCGCGATTGGATGGCTGGTTTCAGGTTATTGCTTACGCTTGCATGTCTGAAGGACGCCGCACGTGAACGGCGGCTAGTGGCCGACAGCAGGCATGCTAGAACAACAGCATTGTAACTGCTTTAGCCGAACTACTACCGACCATGCTGCAGCACCGTCAGTTGGTCGGCCATTGCAGTCATTCATGACAACGTTGTAGCATGACTGCTTACGGCCATAACCAGTCGTTCCAGCGGACCGTCAAAATCTGTGTTTTTGCCGTCCACTGAACTCCAACATTAGGCGCTAAGAAATATGAAATTACACATCGGCGTGCTTCACGAAGACCAAATACCGAATGCTTTATTCCAAGAATTCGAAGAATCAATCAGTGTGCCTGGCTTGATATTTAGACGAGAGACTCGCGCTTCTGGGGTACCCTTCGCCGGTGTCGAATGGCTAATGCCCACGATAGTGCTTGCATATGTTGCAAAGCCGTACTTTGATTCATTCCTCAAAGAAATGGGCAAAGATCACTACGATTTACTCAAAAAGGGGTTCAATAAGCTTTATGAACGGTTTGCTGGTCCACGAGCTCCTGATGTGAATATTGTAGCAACACAAGGCAAATCATCAGAAGACCAGCCGTATTCGCTGTTCTTTTCCGTCGTCGCTGAAGCGCCTGATGGTGTTCGCCTAAAGCTGTTAATTCCACGCCCCATTGAGCAGACTGAATATGAAATCGCCATTTCAAAGTTTCTGGATCTTGTGCAAAGCACCTATGACGGCGATATGGCTGAGGGCGTGGTAACAATTTTCAAAAACGCGCCCATTACTAGTGGCACGATCCTCGTGACCTACGAGACAGCCACAGGTAAGCTTGTACCCGTGGACCCGCTTGCCGGGCGCCGGCCTCAGCAGTAATCACCTATGCAGCGCCTAACTGGTCGGTCAAGCGGACGCCAAGACTGGCCATGGCCAATGTTGGTATCCTCCGAGCTTCGCGCTCCTGTGCCAGTTAACCTGGGCGTTAGTGTCTACAATGCAATTACAAACAGACATTGATGCCTCGAACATGAACGTCAGCTAAGGCCGAGTAGCAGCCTTTCGTGCCGGCCATGCCAGGCAACCGTGGTTTGCACCCACTGGGTGATGCCGCAAAAAAAAATCCCAATGAACGGTAGCACCCCTACTGCACAGCACCTAGGCTGTGCAGTAGGGAGCTATGCAGCGCTTCAGCTATTGCTGTCCTCGCCTGCCGTTTCCCTCAAAGCACCATATACGACACCCACGGCTCAAACGGAAACCGCCGGATCTCATGCGTACCGATCCCCACGATCTCCTGCAGGGCCAGCGTCTCGCCCGGAAACGACTCGCAGTTGATCTCGTCAAAGGCGACGATGGCGCCTTTTGGCATTCGGGGCAGGAACAGCTCCAGTGCCTTCTTCGTCGGTTCGTACAGGTCGAAGTCGAGGTAGAGCAGGGCGATGATGGTGTGCGGATTGGCTTCGAGATACTGCGCGGCGGTCTGGGTGAAGTCGCCTTTGACCACCTCGACGTTCGGGATGTGTGCCAGGTGGCGCTCGCTGTTGTACTTCTCGACAGAACGTTTGAGCTCTTCCAGTGGGCTGCCGCAGATGTCGCCAGGCTGGCTGTGCAGGCTGCCCTGATTGTCCACGACGTTGACACTGGGGAAGCCTTCGAAGGTGTCGAAGCCGACGATTTTGCGCGTGTAGTTGACCGGTTCGTGGATATTCGACAGTTGTGCCCAGGTGAAGAGTCC
>NZ_KK211074.1:24936-29472 GCF_000620105.1 Microvirgula aerodenitrificans DSM 15089
CCGCTGACCACGACGTATTCACTGACACCTTGTCCCCAACCACTGGACCAGCGGCCGTTTTCGCCAAAGGCTTGAGCCTGGCCGGCGACGGTCAGGGCTGCGAGCAGGAGGAGATATTTCTTCATGGTGGAACCTTTCTTTCATTTTAAATAGACAACAGGCCCGAGCCGGCATGAGCCGACCCGGGCCTTGGTGTTAGCGGCGGAAGAAGTTGAGAAAGGCGGAGAACGCCCGGTTCGCGAGGGGAATAGCGACTTCACGAACCACGATGCCGAGCAGTGAAGACTTGATGCTCTCCCACAGCCCTTGCTCTGCCGCTTGGCGGGACTTTTTTGAGACGTGTTCCTCCCGCGCCTCGCGGGTGATGCTCCAGCGCTTCTCTGCCGGCAGCACGCTGATGACGGTGTCGATCAAGGCCACCAACTGGTAGCCTGCCTCGGCGGAGACGGCACATACCTGGCTGGGGGAAACACCCAACTGCCGGCTGATGCTGGCGCGCTTGGTCTCGATATTGGCGGCCTGACGGGGGCTGGGCAGATTGCGCTGCCAGTCCCATTCACGGCTCGGCTCAATCTTGTCGACCTGGTTGATGACGAAGATCACCGGCACCTGGTGCTGGTCGGCATAGGGCTGCACGATGTCGCGATAAACCTGCTCGTCCACACTCAGCGCCCGGTCGTCAGCCTTGATCACCCACAGGATCAGATCGAGCTCTTTCATCAGGCTGGCATACAGCTCGGTGTAGTCGGCGTCACGGGTGGTGCTTTCGCCCACACCAGGTACATCGAGCAGCGACAGCCCCTTGCCGTTCTGATAGCTGAGGGTGATCTCCTGCGGATGGCGGGTGCAGGCTTCAACATCACTGACGCAGGCCGTTTCCTGACCGAACAGCGCATTGCACAGCGAAGACTTGCCGGCGCCAGTCTTGCCGAGTACGCCGACGACCGCCTGGTATTGCACGACCTGGCGGATACGCGCTCGCACGGCTTCCCGTTGCTCGGCTGTCAGGGCAGTGAGATGGGGACTGAGCTGATCAAACAGCCCGGCCGAGGTATCCGGCTTGGGGCTGGATGGTGGTTCTTCGTCGCCCAGAGCGGGCCATTGGTTGAACATGGGACCCCTCCGTTAGCGTGTGATCAGTAGGCTCAGACCGAACAGGCTGAGCCAGGTCCAGAAATAGGCCGGGCGCTGGCGCAGCGACTGTGCGCGCTTCCACAGATAGACCGGAACAAGCAGCACCAGCTTGCCGAAGGCGGCGGTGTCGACCCCGGCGGCTTTCAGTCGCCGCTCGTCCCACAGGGACAAGCCGCAATTGAGCAGCAGGGTGACGTACCAGTACTGGCCGCTGCTGAGGGCCTGGGTGACTTCGTAATCGACGGTCAGTTCGCTCTGTGCACGCATGCCGGCAAGGGCGGATTCCAGTAGCAGTCCCAGCAGGGGCGCCAGGGCAAGTACCCAGATCACCGTGTTGCTGATGTGGCTGGCTGGCAGTGCCGGCGGCTGTGTGCTGTGGGGCAGGTGAACCGCTAACTGCGTATTGGCAAGGGGGAGCCAGGTGGTGAGGTCGCTGGCCCAGACTAGAGTCTGGCTGTCGAGGGCACCGTGTTCGATCAAGGTCTGCATGGCCTCGGTGCTGATCGGGCCATGGCGCTGGCCATTCTTTTCGTAGTGCCATTCATTCATGGGAATACCTTTCTTGTGGCAGGAGGGGAAGGCCAGCCACATATCTGGAAGTCGTTATTCAACTCATTGGGTTGTATTTCAACCTTACAACACCTTCATGTCAACGGGGTGGTAGTCAACTATCAAGGTTGACTTGGAGGGCGTAATGGCGGAACCGGATATGAAGACGCTGGCGCAGCGGGTAGGCAAAAGCATTGCCCGCCATCGCCAGGCGGTGAATCTGACCCAGGATGAGGTGGCCGAGCGGCTGGGAATTGGCAATGAAGCGGTGTCGCGCATTGAGCGCGGCATCGTCATGCCGACGGTGGCGCGGCTGGTGGAGCTGGCGCAGATTTTTCGTTGTGAGACATCGGACCTGCTCAGTGAGTCGAGCAACCGTCCGCTGGACCAGGAGCATCGCGTCAGCCGGCTGCTGTCGACACTGGGAGCTGAAGATCGTGAGCTGGTGGTCGAACTGGTTGAACGGCTGGTGAGCCGGCTGGCCCGTGCCTAATCGAGCAGAACCAGCGCCTGGTCGAGCGCCTTGCGCTTCAACAGCGACCCCTGACCGAACCAGGCCGAATCCAGTCGGTAGTCCTGGCTGCGCGCCCGGCGGTGGTGGTCAACGTACTCGGTCATCGCATTGACCAGGCCCCAGGCGGTGTTGCGCGCGCCGGGCAGCTCTGCCCCCATGCCAGCGCCAGCATACAACCGTTCGAGCTGCTGCCAGGCACGCGAAGCCACGGTGTCTTCCACTGGGGCTTCGTCCAGTACGTCATGGAAGAACACGCGGGCTTCGTCAGCAGAGACCGGACGCCGGCTTAGTGCCTTGATCTGACCAATAAACGCCTCCCAGCCAGACAGACCGATGCCCAGCGCTTCCTTGACCTGACGCGGGTCGAACACGGTCGAGTGCGGTACCTTGACCGCACCGCTGCGCTCGCCCACTGCCATCTGCAGCGTGTTGTTGCAGACGACCCGCACCGAGGTGAACTGGGCTGTGGTGCACAAAGTGCCATCACAACTGGTCGCCAGCAGCAGATAGGCTTTGACCCGATCACCCCCTTTGAGCACGGTTTCCTGCCCGGTACGCGCCAGCGCCCACAGCTTGCGTCCGCCTTTCAGCACCCCGGCGGTTTCCAGCTCGAAGCCGCCGGCTGAGACCAGATCGTTATAGAAGTGCAGCACATCCTGCGGCTGCACCACCTTGTAGCGTTTGGACACCACCGACAGCGGTGCCAGGGTGTCGGAGCGGTACAGCACCTTGCTGTCCGGGTAGGGGCGCAACAATGACTCGCCGCCTGCGACTTCAAACAGCACGTCGCTGTGCTCGATGGTCCAGTCCATGCCGGCTTCGCGCTGCCAGACGTCCAGCGGTTGCTGGGCGGACAATGGGTTGCCGAGGCCGTGCCAGGGGACTTGGCCGACGTAGACCATGGTTTCGATAAGATGAGACATATCAGACTCCCGGAAAATGCCCTGGTGGTGAGCCAGGGCAGGCAGAGGAAGGCAGTGACGGGGTGTCACTGCCTGTTACCGGGTGGGTGATATGTGGGTGAAAAAATCTGGAATAGGCGAAAGTGCGGTCTGTCGTACGTGCGAGTTCAGCAGCACGATTTCGTTGGCCTCTGCGTGGGAACGATGGAAGCCCGTCAGGGGTGAGGCTCCGCAGACGACTCGATGCGCACGCGCATAACAGAGCAACCGGCCATGCTTTCCTGGCCTAGGGCGCCCAGCCTCAAAGGATTGACGAACCGTTTCATGCTCCAGGCATCGGGAGGCTGACTCCATTGAATTCGTAACTGTTGATTTCTAACTGATTAGGCGCTGTCGGATATCGATGCTCTGATTGTTACATTTGAACTAGCCCAATATTTCATGCTTCGAACGTACTAGCTGTGATGCTTCAATGGGTTGTATTCAGTGCCCATCCGGACTGGATCTGAGAGACTGGAAATCGCCAAACCCCCAGCCCTCAAGGAGCCCAGCCGGACGAACACCCATAAGCGTGCCCGACTTACCTTCGCTCGTCGTCTGGAAATGGTGCAGCAAATGACCCAATGTGGCGTCAGTGCGATCCTGGCGGCCTCCTGTCATGGCGTCAGACCGCCAGAAAGTGGCTGGGCCGCTTTCTGGCCGGCGGCGAAGCCGCACTGGCAGACGCTTTTTCTCGTCCCGTACACTCGCCTCGCGCTATCAGTCCGGCCACGGCCTTGCTCATTGTCGAACTGCGCCAGCGCCGCCTGCTGCAGGCACGCATCGCCCACAGCGTGGGCGTTTCCTCTTCCACCGTCAGCCGGGTACTGGCTCGCGCCGGCATGTCCCGACTCAGCGATCTGGAACCGGCCGAGCCCGTTGTGCGTTACGAACGGGATGCGCCAGGGGATTTGCTGCACATCGACACCAAGAAACTCGGCCGTATTATGCGTCCGAGCCACCGGGTGACAGGAAACCGCCGCGATTCGGTCGACGGGGCCGGCTGGGAAACCCTGTTTATCGCCATTGATGACCACACCCGACTGGCTTTCACTGCCATGCATCCGGATGAGAAGAGAGAACAGGCCGTCCTGTTCCTGCACAATGCGGTGGCCTACTACGCTAGGTTGGGCGTGAAAGTGAAACGATTGCTGACGGACAATGGCGCCGCCTTTCGTTCGCATGAGTTCCGGCGGGCCTGTATCGAACTGGAGATCAAACACACATTCACCCGGCCGTATCGACCACAGACCAATGGCAAGGCTGAACGCTTCATCCAGTCAGCCTTGCGCGAGTGGGCCTACGGCTGGACGTATCAGGACTCAGCCCTGCGTACCGAGGTACTGGCGCATTGGCAGCATCACTAAAACTGCCATCGCCCGCACCGTGGTATGTGGA